>JAGOXN010000254.1 GCA_018059685.1 Steroidobacteraceae bacterium
ATTCACTACGTGGATGGATCGCCGGTCATGTCGCTGCTCTATGGACTGGACGTGATCGCATTCGGCAAGTGGGGCAGGCAGCCCGACCTCGTCGTCTCCGGCCCGAATGAGGGCAACAATCAGGGCCTGATCAATCCGAGCTCGGGCACATTCAACAACGCCCTGTACGCGATCAACCGCGGCATCCCGGCCATCGCCGTGAGCAGCGGCGAGACGGCACAGAAGAACGGTCTGCCGGGCGACAAGGAGGCAATCGAATTCAGGATCGCCGGACTGGTCGTGGACCTGATCGACCGGATCGAACGGAACCGCGGTGGTGCACGCAGCAAGGGTGCGCTGCTGCCGCCCGGTACCGGACTGAACGTGAACGTGCCGAAGTTCGATCCAGCGCACGGCTGCACGCCGAGCGAGTACAGATTTACCCGTATTGGAACGGCCACGGAGTTCAAGCCGGTCTTCTTCCAGAAGCTCGCGGACAGCCCCGCGGCCGTCGGCTTCGGGGCAGGTGTTCCGCTGCCGGGCATCTCACTCGTGCTCCCGGGCGGCGCGCCGCCAAACGGGGTTTCCCTGCCGAGCGACACCGATCCGGATTCCGAGGCCAATGCCAATCGCGCGTGCTTCATCTCGATCACCCCTATCGAAGGGGTGCCGGAAGTCTCGTCGGCCAACGCCAGGAAGGTGCGTGCGCAGCTCCGGGGCCTGCCGACGAAGTGACGAATGCCATCCGGCACGGCGACATGACCTGCCGCCGTCGGCTATGATTCGAGCTTCCAGACAAGCCGATTCAGCCGCCTCCGAGCGGACGAACCCCCCGCCAAAGTCCCGGTGAACCGCATCCAGCGGCCATGGCCCGCAAAGGCATCTTCTTCCCTCTCAAGGATGCGGCGCTGCGCGACGACGTGCACGCCCTCGGAACCCTCGTCGGTGAGGTGCTCGAGGACCAGTGCGGGCCAGACCTCTTCGCCGCCGTGGAGGGCGATCGTCAGGCCGCGATCGGGCGACGGCAGGGCGATCCGGACGAATCCGTCGAATTCGTCGTGCGCACCCGCGGTCGGACGCCGGAGCAGGCGCGTGAACTGATCCGGGCGTTCTCCACCTGGTTCCAGATGGTCAACCTGGCGGAAAAGGTGCACCGGGTGCGCCGTCGGCGCCAGTACATGAGCGACAGCACGGCGCCGCAGCCGGGTGGCCTCGAGGACTGCTTCAACCGGTTGAAGGCCGCGGGTCTCGGCCTCGCGGAGGTCGTCGCGCTGCTCGGCGAAGTGAGCGTCGAGCCCGTGTTCACGGCGCATCCCACCGAATCGACCCGCCGCACGCTGCTGCGCCAGCAGCAGCGCATCGCGCACCTGCTGATCGCGCGCCTCGACCCGTCGCTCGCGCCCGCGGAGCGCCAGGCCGCGATCGAACGGGTGCGCACGGAGCTCTCGACGGCCTGGCAGACCGCGGCGAATTCACGCGAACGGCTGACCGTCGCCGACGAGCGCGAGCATGTGCTGTTCTTCCTCGTCGAGGTCGTCTACGCGGTCATCCCGGCGTTCTACGAGGAGGTGGAGGGCGCGCTCGCGCGGGTCTTCGGCGAGGCCGCCGCCTCGATCGTCGTGCCGGAGATGCTGCGCTTCGGATCGTGGGTGGGTGGCGACATGGACGGTCATCCCGACGTGCACGCCAAGACGATTCGCGAGAGCTGCATGCGCCACCACCAGCTCGTCGTGAACAGTTACTACCTCGAAGCGCACAAGCTGGCTGAAAAGCTGAGCCAGAGCTCGAGCCGGATCGGGGTGCTGCCCGACATCGACGCACGCATCGAGCAGTACCGGAGCCTGCTCCCGGGCACGAGGGCAGCGTCGCCCATGAGCCACGACCTGATGCCGTACCGCGTGTTCCTCGGGCAGGTCGCCGAGCGGCTGCGCGCGACCTACGACGGACGCTCCGGGCAGTACGAGCGGGTTGGCCAGCTCATCGACGACCTTGAACTCGTCGCACGCAGCCTCGAGCAGAATCGCGGGCGGCACGCAGGCCTGTTCCACGTGCGGCGCATGCTGCGCAGGGTGCGCACCTTCGGCTTCCATCTCGTGACGCTCGACGTGCGCCAGAACGCCGAGGTGCATCGCCAGATCGTGGGTCGGACGCTCGCCGACGACGGCTGGTGCGAGCGACCTGCGCGCGACCGCGCGGCCCGGTTGCGCGAAGCCATCCAGGGTGACGAGTCGCCGGTCGCCGAGCTGGATGCGGCCGCCAAGCGCGCCCTGTGGGTCTTCGAGGCCATGGAGTTCTGCAGCCATCGCTACGGCAGGCCGGCCGTCGGCACCTATGTGGTGAGCATGGCGCATGACGTCGACGACCTGCTCGCCGTGCTCCTGCTGGCACGCTGGGCGGGCCTTACCGATGGCGCGACCGGGCAGGTGCCGATCGACGTGGCACCGCTGTTCGAATCGGTCGATGCGCTCGGGGAAGCCGGTGCGATCGTGACCCGTCTCCTCCGCGACCCGGTCTATCGCGCGCACCTCGCGGCGCGGGGCAATCGGCAGGTGGTCATGATCGGCTATGCTGACAGCAACAAGTCGGCCGGCATCGTCACCGCGCGCTGGCTGCTGTGGCAGGCGCAGGAGGCGATGGCCAAGGCGTGTACGGAGGCCGGCGTGACCCTGCAGATCTTCCACGGCCGCGGCGGCGGAGTCGGGCGGGGCGCGCGGTCCGATGCGCGGGCGCGGGCCATGCCGGCCGGTTCGCTCAGGGGCCGCCTCCGGGTTGCGGAACAGGGCGAGAGCATCAACGACCGCTACGGACTCGAGCCGATCGCGCTCAGGAGCTTCGAGCAGGGCGTGTCGACGGTCGCGCTCGTCTCCTCGGGAATCGAGGGCGCCCGTCCGGTTCAAGCCCATTGGCGCGAGGCCATGTCGACCCTGGCCGACGCGAGCCTGCGGAGTTACCGCGAGCTCGTGCACGAGCAGGCGGGATTCGCCGAGTTCTTCCGGATGGTGACGCCGGTGGACGTAATCGAGCGCATGCAGATCGGTTCGCGACCGGTGTCCCGGGGCGGCAGCAATACGGTCGAAGCCCTGCGACCGATCCCGTGGATCTTCGCGTGGTCGCAGAGCCGGCACATGCTGCCGGGCTGGTTCGGCGCCGGTTCCGGGCTCGCGGCCGTGATCGAGCAGCTCGGTGCCCCGGTGCTCGGCGAGATGTACTCGCAATGGCCGATGTTCGAGGCGCTGGTCGACGACGTGGAAATGGTCCTCGCCCGGGCCGACATGGGCATCGCCGAGTTCTACGAACAGCTGGGGCGCCCCGAGTACGGGCGATTCGCGACGGCCCTGCACCGCGAGTTCGCGCTCGCCTGCGAGCACGTCCTGGCGATCAAGGGCTGTGCCCGTCTGCTCGACTCGGAGCCCACCTTGCAGCGCTCGATCCGGCTCAGGAATCCCTACGTAGACCCGATCCACCTGACGCAGGTCGACCTGCTCGGCCGCTGGCGGGAGACCGGCCGGCAGGACCGGGAACTCTTCGAGGCGCTGGTCGTGTCGGTGAGCGGGATCTCGCAGGGACTGCAGGGATCCGGCTGACTGCATGTTTCCCGTGTTGACTCGTCCGTGACGCTGCTCTAGCGTCCGTTGCGAGCAATGGGCACGCGCGGCGGTCGCCGCGCTCCGCAACCAGCGAGGGGGTTTCTAATGGCAGCGAAGAAGGCGAAGAAGAAGGCACGGCGCACGACGCACCGCAGCAGCAAGGGCACCAAGCTCTATGCGAAGAGGGATGCGAAGGGCCGCATCACGGACATCCAATCCTACAAGCGTGCGCATCGGGCCGACTTGAAGCGCAAGTCGAAGAAGGAAGCACCGAAGGCGAAGACCGCGGCCAGGCGCAAGGCGAAGGTCGCGAAGCCGAAGCTCGCCAAGGCGAAGGTCTCACGGGCGGAAGCCGCACTGCGCAAGGCCATGAAGAAAGCGCCGAAGCGGGCGCAGAAGCAGGTCGAAGCGATGCGCGCGGCCATGAAGAAGGCACCGACGCGTGCTCGCGCGGCGGTCAAGAAGGCCGTGAAAAAGCTGCCGCCGAAGACGCAGCAGACCATCGCCAAGGCTGAAAAGCAGATCGAGAAGACCGTGGCGGCCATGAAGAAGCAGGCCGCCGCCAAGACGAAGCAGGCCGAGACCATGGTCGCCAAGGCACAGGAATCTGCCGAGAAGTCGGTGACGAACGTGGTGGACCAGGCGAAGGAACTGTTCCAGAAGGCGAGCGAGACGGTGGGGAGCGCCGTCCAGAGCGTGATACCGGGCGAGGCGAAGTAACCTGTTACAGGGTCGCCACTCGCGATCGGGTGGCTTTCGGGGCCCCGGCGGCGCCACGAGGCCGGGGCTTCCTTGCTGGCTAGGAGCCCGTCCGAGTAATCGGTTCGTTACACTGGCGCGAGTTTGAGCGGGGATCAAGCGGCATGGCGAAGACCTATCGCGAGTGGAACGTGGAACAGGCGTGGCTGCTGCCGCCGTCGGTGCTG
>JAGOXN010000255.1 GCA_018059685.1 Steroidobacteraceae bacterium
CGGCGCCGTGCGGGTGTGGGAGTCGATCGCGATCTGCGAGTACCTGAATGAGGCGACCCAGGGCATCGCCTGGCCCGCGGACCCGGCGGCGCGCTCCACGGCCCGTGCGATCAGCGCCGAAATGCACGCGGGATTCCAGGCCCTGCGCACGGCCTGGACCCTGAAGGCCGCATCAACGGGTCTGCGGGTGCCACTCGACGCAGCGGCGAGGGCCGACCTCCTGCGCATCGAGTCGATATGGAGCGAATGCCGTCGCCAGTACGAGGCACGGGGCCCATGGCTCTTCGGCAATTACAGCATCGCGGACGCGATGTATGCGCCGATCGTGCTGCGTTTCAACACCTACGGTGCGCAGCTCAGCGGCGCCGCGCGCGGCTACTTCGAGTTCGCGCTGCGCGACCCGTGGCTTCTCGAGTGGATCCGGGGTGCCGAACAGGAGCTCGCTGAGGAAGGTCGGCCGCGTCAGGGAACCTCTGGATAGCCTGCTGCGTCGGAAGTTGATTGCCCGGTGCGCAGGGATAGAAGGAGGTGGACGCTCGGGCGTCCGCCATTGAATGACGCCGGTTCTCAGGGATGAAGGTAGCGCGTGTTGATTCCCTCACGTCTTGTCGCGAGCGGGCTGGTCGTCGGTTGCGTGCTGACGGTGATCACGGCGGGCAGTGCCGCTGAAGTCCCGATCAGCGAGCGCATCGACGAGTTCGTACAGGCTGAAATGCAGCGGCAGCGGGTGCCGGGCGTCGCGATCGGTATCGTGAAGGGCGGTGTCGAACTGAAGGCCCGCGGCTACGGCTTGGCGAATCTGGAATACCAGGTTCCGGTCGGGCCGGCCACGATCTTTCAGTCCGGATCGCTCGGCAAGCAGTTCACCGCGGCTGTCGTGATGCTGCTGGTCGAGGAGGGGAAACTGTCGCTGGCCGACCCGCTCACCAAGTTCTTTCCGGATGCGCCAGACAGCTGGGGCTCGATCACGGTGCAGCACCCGTTGACGCACACGAGCGGCATCCCGGACTACACCGAGGAGCAGATCGATGTCAGAAAAGACTATTCCGAGGACGAACTGACGGGCATTGTCTACGCATTGGAACCGGAGTTTCCCGCGGGCACGCGCTGGAATTACAGCAACACCGTGTACGTACTGCTGGGAATCATCGTGCGCAAGGCCTCGGGGCGCTTCTATGGCGACGTGCTGAAGGACCGGGTGTTCGGGCGCATGCGATCCTGAAGGCGGAAAGCTGGGAGAAGATCCTGACTCCGGTGCAGCTCAGCAGCGGTCGGAGCTATCCCTACGGCTTCGGCTGGTTTCTCGACCAGCGGGGCGGTCAGCCGCTCCAGCAGCACAGTGGCTCGTGGCAGGGATTTACCAGCCAGTACTCGCGGTTCATCGGCGATGACCTGTCCGTCATCGTCCTCGCGAATGCGGCCCACGCCGATCCGGAACGAATCGCCGATGGCCTCGCCGCGATCATCGACCCGAGGCTGGCCGTGCCCGTGCTCGCGCCGGACGGCCGGCTCTCGCGATTCAGCCTTTGGAAGAAGGAATAGGGCGGGGGTGTCGGGTGCAAGGCGACTGTCGCCGGGATTGTGCTGGTCGAGGCGGGATTGTCGGGGCCGGTTGAGCGGACTGGAGTATCCGAGCGTAGACGCGACCCGCGGTCGCTCGACGCCCCGGCGGGGCGTCCTCCGAAGAGGTTGGGCGAGGCGGTCCGATGCGAAGCTACGCGTCGATGCGGGCGGTGTGCGCGTCGTTGTCGACGACAGCGTGCACGTCGAAGAATTCGATCTGAGGTACTGCGCCGTAGACGGTGCGCAGACGTTCGCGCCAGGCGTCGTTGTAGAACGCGTCGGCTGCGGCACGCGATTCCCACTCATAGATGCCACCGCCGTGGGTGACGTTGCCGGCGAAGTACTTGCGGTGCAGGCCGGGGAGGTCCTGATAGCGCGGGACGCCGTCCTCGAGGACGGCGCGTAGTTTCGCGCCGGTGAGGCCGGCGGGGGTGGGGAAGCGGACGATGGCGAGGCAGCGCATGGGGAATCTCCCGTATATGAAGTGGACCGTAGCACCGCGCAGGACGGGGCTCAATCGAGAAATGTGTCGTGGCAGGGCTCACGGAGTGAGCCTGTCGGAGTGCAGCGTGAACCTCGGTCGCGACGACACGACCTGTCAATCGATCCACGGACGCGAGATCGATTCGGCCGTCGGCACGTTGCTGCTCGACACCGTGGCACCGGTGGCGGCGTAGGTCGGCAGGAGTCGGATGCTCATGGTTCGCGGCATGCGCGGGCCATCTCTAGCAATAGTCTCCCGATGAGCGAATCCGACTTCGATCCGAGCCAGATCGACCTGAGCCGCATCACCTTTGCGTCGCGGGACGGCGGCGGTCGACCCGGCTGGCGCCGGCTACTTGAACAACGCGTGGACGCGGGCAGTAATCTGCCGGCGATGGTGGTCGGTGCAGGACACCGACTCGAGGCGCGCGAGGAGTTCGTCGCGGCCGACGAGGCCGAGGGTTGCCGCGTCGCGCGCGAACTCGAGGTCCTTGTCGCGACCGGCGCCGAGCTTGCTCAGCAGGAGGTCATGCGGCTCCATGCACCAAGCCGTGTACTCGACGACCCGTACCGGCAGGGCGCGCGCCTGCCAATCGATGGGAGCGAACGCGGGTGTGCGCAGGCTCACGCCCTGGGCGTAGTAGCCGTGCTCGATGTCGAACTCGCTGGCTTCACCGAGGACGAAGGAAATTCGGTCGGCGAGCTGCTCGTCGTCGTTGGGCGGGATCACGTCCACGTCGCGGGTGGCCGTGAGGGATCCGATGGGCGGGTCCGGCAATGCGGCGAGGATCGCGGCGGAGCCGACGATGTAGAAGTCGCGCAGATCGAAGCGTCGCCCGATCTCGAGGATCACGTGCTGCAACTGGTGCCGCAGCATCGCGGATCAGACCGTCCGCACTGAGCGGAAGATGCGCTCACGGGTTGGCGTGTCCACCAGCGTGGTGAACGGTGATTCCTTGCGCAGATCGTCTGACTGGGCGGAAGCCTCCGTGAGTGTGAGCAGGAGTGCCGGCAGCGGACCGTCGAGCAGCTCCGCCCAGCGATCGTGGTAGACACCACCGTGCGGGTTCACCTGCCGGAGCTTCTCGAGGCGCTGGCGCGCTTGCTCGCGCAGTCCGGGGTCACGCGCCAGTCGGTCGGCGACGTGCTGGTGCAGGCGTCGGCTGCGCAACGTCGGGCGATCAATCCGTTCGGCCGCGTGATAGCGCGTGGCGCGTGCGCGTCCCTCGACCACGACGCGGCCTTCGGAACGCAGACCGCTGAGAACGCGCCACAGCGTCGGCTGGCTCACGCGGGCCGCCAATCGGCGACGGATCTCCGGTTCGCTCAAGCCCTGCGCTTTCGTCAGGAGCAGCTGGAGAACCTGGTCAGCGGTGTCGGGAAACATCAGTGATGGCGGGTAGGTGAATAGATAGTGAATAGATAGTAAGGCAGGTCCGGCCGTGGGTGCAAGACGCGGGTCTTGATCGGATGGATGGGCGCTGGGGGCGGTAGACATGGCCTGCCTCGTGTAAGCTCACATAAGATGTATATGCGTACTAATGGCATTTTGCTGACGATCGGCGCAGAAGCGCCCAAACATCCTGCTTTTGTGCCATAAATCGCCACCGGAGCCAATCCCAGAACCCTATTGGGAGCGGATTCCTGAAAACCGTCTCTCGGATTCCTAGTCTGTTAACCTCGGAATCATGAAAACCACCGTGGATATTCCGGATGATGAGCTTCGCGAGGTCATGCGGCATACGCGTGCGGCGACCAAGCGCGAGGCGATCGTGACGGCGATTGCTGAATTCAATCGCCGTCGACGAATGGCGGCGCTCGTGGAACATGCCGGAAAAGGGGAATTGATCGTGACTCCGGAGGAACTCCAGGAGCAACGGCGCCGAGGCTGACGGTGATCCTGGTCGACAGCTCGTCGTGGATACATTTCCTGCGACCCGACGGGGACCGAACGGTCCGTGCCCGCGCGCAAGACGCGCTCGCGAATGGGGAGGCGTGCTGGTGCCCGCTCATGCGCCTCGAGCTCTGGAACGGAGCCGCTGGAGATCGGGACCGGAAGATCCTGCGGGACTTCGAGGCGGTGCTGCCCGAGCTCGCGATCGATGACCAAGTCTGGTCGGCGGCGTACAAGCTCGCGCGTCGTGCACGTTCAGCCGGAGCGACCGTGCCGGCGACGGATATCCTGATTGCGGCGTGCGCCCGGCGTCACGGCGTCGCACTCGGAACGGCCGATTCGGATTTCGAGCTGCTGACAGCCTTGTAGACGTCGCGAGGCGCACCAGGCAGCGCCCGCTGCCTTGGTCCCTTGGTCCTCCTCCCTGCAACGAGGCTACCCTCCCCTGCGTTCCTGCCGGCGCGTAGAGTGGGCCCGTGAACGCGAAGATCACGCGGGCGTATGTCGAGCGCGCACTCAGGCGCCACGCGGTTTGG
>JAGOXN010000035.1:0-5902 GCA_018059685.1 Steroidobacteraceae bacterium
CGTGAACTGGCAAGCCGTCGGATACGAGCTGTACCGCGGCCCAGCCCGGCCGTAACCAGGGATGAGACCCGGGTCGAACGTGATCTGGTGCGAGTCCATCGTCGTCCGAGCTTGCAGATGCACGCCAAGCGTGCCCCGCCCAGGCGGGCACCCGCCTTGACATGCGTCAAGGCCGCGCCGCGCCGCTGGCGGCACCGGTGGCACCGGGCCAAGGATAGTCGCGGGTGACCCCGCAGGGTAGGGGGTCAATGGCCGGGATCCGCTAGAATTCGCTTTTCCACTGACGCCAGCCGGAGACGAGCCTTGACTTCCCGTGAACCTGCAGCCCCTGCGACGGGCGAGCCAATCTCTGCCGACGTGGTCATCGTCGGGGCCGGCCCGGCGGGCCTGTTCCAGATCTTTGAACTCGGGCTCCTCGGCATCAAGGCCCACGTCGTCGACACGCTGAAGCATCCCGGCGGTCAGTGTGCCGAGCTGTATCCCGACAAGCCGATCTACGACATCCCGGCGCTGCCCGTCTGCGGCGCGCAGGAACTCGTCGACCGCCTGCTGCAGCAGATCAAGCCGTTCGACGCGCAGTTCCACCTCGGCGAGGAGGCGAGCACCCTCGTGAAGCGCGAGGATGGCTCGTTCGATCTCGCAACCGCCGCCGGCACGCGTTTCATCGCCCGGACGGTCGTGATCGCGGCGGGGCTTGGGTCGTTCCAGCCGCGCCGGCTGATGGTCGAGGGCAGCGAGGCGTTCGAGGATCGCCAGATTCATTACCGCGTGCGCAACGCGGCCGATTTCCATGGCCAGCGTCTCGTGATCTTCGGCGGCGGCGATTCCGCGCTCGACTGGGTGATCGACCTCGCGGGCAAGGCGGCAAGCATCGTTCACGTGCATCGGCGCCCCGAGTTCCGTGCCGCTCCGGCATCGGTGGCGCGGATGCGGGAGCAGGTCGCGGACGGCAGGATGACCTACGTCGAGGGCACCGCCGCGTCGATCCGGACCGCGGAGGGTCGGCTCACGGGTGTCGCTGTCAAGCGTGCGGACGGCTCGATGGCGGACTTCGATGCCGACCACCTGCTCGCGTTCTTCGGCCTGCATCCGAAGCTCGGCCCGATCGCCGAGTGGGGCATGGAACTCGACAAGAAGGCCATCCGCGTCGATACCGCGAAGTTCCAGACGAGCGTGCCGGGCATCTATGCCATCGGCGACATCAACACCTACCCGGGCAAGAAGAAGCTCATCCTCAGCGGATTCCACGAGGCGGCGCTCGCGGCCTTCGCGATCGCCGAGCACCTGAATCCCGCGAAGAAGGTGCACCTGCAGTACACGACCACGAGCCCGATCATGCAGAAGCGCCTCGGGGTCGGCGACTGAGCGGCCGTGGCCCCGGGGTGCCGGCATGAACGAGCTCCTCGCCGACCTCATCCGCCTGATCGAGCTGGAGCGCCTCGAGATCAACCTGTTTCGCGGTGAGAGTCGCGACATCGGCAGTCCGCAGGTGTTCGGCGGGCAGGTGCTCGGCCAGGCGCTGTATGCCGCCTACGCGACGGTGGAGGGGCGCGCCGTGCACTCCATGCACGCCTATTTCCTGCGCCGGGGCGATTTCAACGCGCCGATCGTCTACGAAGTGGACCGCAGCCGGGATGGCGACAGTTTCACCAGCCGGCGCGTCGTGGCCATCCAGCACGGCCAGCAGATCTTCCACATGTCGGCGTCGTTCCAGGTGGACCAGTCCGGGCCGGAGTACCAGGTGCAGGCGCCGGATGTCACGCCGCCCGAGGCGCTGGCGGACGTCAGGGTGGAGGTCCTGCAGCACCTCGATCGCATGCCACCGGAGCGGCGGCGCTACTGGTCGCGCGAGCGCCCGTTCGAGACGCGCTCGGTGGAGACGCTGGAGACGGTCGAAGCGCGCCCCGGGGTGCGGCACCTGTGGCTGCGCGTGATCGGCCGGTGTCCCGACGACCCCGTGCTTCACCACTGCCTGCTGGCCTACATGTCGGACTACCACCTGCTCGAGACGTCCACACTGCCGCATGGACCGTCATTCCGGTACGGGAACGTGAAGCTCGCGAGCATCGACCACGCAATGTGGTTTCACCGGCCGTTCCGGATCGACGAATGGGTGTTGTACGCGCTCGTGAGCCCGACCACGTCCGGCTCCCGTGGGCTCTCATTCGGGCGGATCTTCGACCGGCAGGGGCATCTGGTGGCGAGCACCGCGCAGGAAGGACTGATGCGACGGCGGACGTAGTCTCGCGTCCGTCGATTCCGGCGGAAGATCGTCTCTATCCAGCCGAGAGGCAGGTTCGATTGCGAACCGGGCGCCGATCCCGCAGCCTTGGCGCTCGTCGGCAAGGATTTCGGATCACCCTGAATGGAGTGTGCGCAATGAGCAGGAAACTCACGACCAATGCCGGTTGCCCCGTCGTCGACAACCAGAACGTGATGACGGCGGGCCCGAGGGGGCCGCAGCTGCTGCAGGACGTCTGGTTCCTCGAGAAGCTCGCGCACTTCGACCGCGAGGTCATCCCGGAACGACGCATGCACGCCAAGGGGTCCGGTGCGTACGGCACCTTCACCGTCACGCACGACATCACGAAGTACACCCGGGCGAAGATCTTCTCCGCCGTCGGCAGGAAGACCGAACTCTTCGCCCGGTTCACGACCGTCGCGGGCGAGCGTGGTGCGGCGGACGCCGAGCGCGACATCCGTGGCTTCGCTGTGAAGTTCTACACCGAGGAAGGAAACTGGGACCTCGTCGGCAACAACACGCCGGTCTTCTTCCTGCGTGACCCGCTCAAGTTCCCGGACCTGAACCACGCGGTGAAGCGCGACCCGCGCACCAACCTGCGCAGCGCGAAGAACAACTGGGACTTCTGGACGTCGCTTCCCGAGGCGCTGCACCAGGTCACGATCGTGATGAGCGACCGCGGCATTCCGGCCACGTACCGCCACATGCACGGCTTCGGCAGCCACACCTTCAGCTTCATCAACGCGAGGCACGAGCGACACTGGGTCAAGTTCCACCTGAAGTCGCAGCAGGGCATTCGCAATCTCAGCGACGCCGAGGCCGAGGCCGTCATCGGCAAGGACCGCGAGAGCCATCAGCTCGACCTGTACGAGGCCCTCGAGCGGGGCGAATACCCGAGGTGGACACTGAAGGTGCAGGTCATGCCGGAGAAGGACGCGTCCAAGGTGCCCTACAACCCGTTCGACCTGACGAAGGTCTGGCCGCACAAGGACTACCCGCTGATCGAGGTGGGCGTCATGGAATTGAACCGCAACCCGGAGAACTTCTTCGCGGAAGTCGAGCAGTCCGCCTTCAACCCGGCCAACGTCGTTCCGGGCATCGGCTTTTCACCCGACAGGATGCTGCAGGGGCGCCTCTTCTCGTATGGTGATGCGCAGCGCTACCGCCTCGGCGTGAATCACCACCTGATCCCCGTCAATGCCGCGCGCTGCCCGGTGCACAACTACCATCGCGATGGTGCGATGCGCGTGGACGGGAACTTCGGCAGCACGCTCGGCTACGAGCCGAACGACCAGGGCGAGTGGGCCGGGCAGCCGGACTATCGCGAGCCGCCGCTCAGCCTCGAAGGCGCGGCGGATCACTGGAACCACCGCGAGGACGCGGACTATTACTCGCAGCCCGGCGCGCTGTTCCGCCTCATGAGCCCGGCGCAGCGCGAGGCACTGTTCGGCAACACGGCGCGCTCGATCGGCGGGGCGCCGCGCGAGATCCAGTTGCGCCACATCCGCAACTGCCTGCAGGCCGACCCCGCCTATGGCGAAGGCATCGCGAGGGCGCTCGGGATTTCCATCAAGGAAGTCGGCTGACGGCGACCGTCAGGCGCGGCATCGGGGTCGGTGCGTCCCGTCGCCCAGCGGCGGCGGGCGCTACTGCAACCCGAGTTCGAAGCGCACGTTCCCGTCGTTCGCCGTGACCTTGTCGTTGCGCGCGAGGAACACGCGCGTGGCTTCGAGTTCGCCTCCGGCGAGCAGTGCCCGCTGGATGGCGTTGGCGCGTTCCTGCCCGAGGGCTTCCAGTTCCGGCTCGGCAATCACGACCCGCGCGCGTGCTTCCTTCTCGAGGAACTCGATCTCGGCGCTCTCGCGCTGCGCCCTCGCCTCGGCGCGCGAGGTGCCCTCCGGTGGCGGCGGGAACTCGGGCATCCCGGGCACGACCCCTCCCTGCTGTTCGAGTACGGTCCTCAGGACCGCGAGCCGCAGCTTCGGTTCGAGCGCCTCGAAGCCCGACGTGGTCGTGCCCGCCGCGGCCGCCTTGCCCGCGCGGGCCTCGATCGCGGCCGCGAGCTGACGCTGGAAAGCGCGCTCGGCCAGTGCAGGCCGGTCGAGATCGGCGATCGTGCCGATTGGAACGTCGAGCCTGATCTGCGGCCGTTCGACGAGGCCCTTCGCGAGGCTCGCCAGGCGCCCGGCGGTGGCCGCAGGCACCGTCGCGTCGCCTGGCGCGAAGTCGATGAACTGCGCCTCCTCGGCTCCCTCGAACAGCGAGCCGAGCAGCGCGAACGGCGCGGTTACCGCCTTGACGATGAGGTTCTTGATGATCTGCCAGACGATGGGTCCGATGCGGAACTTCGGGTCGTCGATCGTCCCGGTGACCGGTACGTCGAGATCGATGACGCCGTGGCGGTCCTTGAGCAGCGAGGTGGCGAACTTCACCGGCAGGGTCGCCTCGCCCTTGTCCTCGGTCGCTTCGCCCCACTCGAGCTGGTCGATGCGGATCCTGTGGTCCGCGTCGAGCTTGCTGTCCTGGATCGAGTAATGCAGCTGCGTGGTGAGCTTGCCCTTCGCGATGTTGTAGCCGGCGAGCCGTCCGGAATACGGATTGAAGACCGGCAGCGATATGTTCTCGAACGACAACCCCATGTCGGTGAACCGTTCGAAGGCGAACGGCTGCAGTTCGCCCGCGATCGCGACCGGCGAGAACTCGCCGACGTTTCCTTTCAGGTCGACCTTCGCCCGCGAATCGCTCGCTGAGGAAACGCCGTGGATCGTGCCGCCGAGGTCCTGCACTTCCGCCGAGAAGTCGGGCTGCACGAAGTGGTCGGCGAAAGACATGCGGCCGCGTTCGATGCGTACCTCGCGGACGCGGACCGGGAACTCGTCCGCTGCGGGTTCCGGCGGTGGCGGAGGCGGCGCCGCGGCCCCGGCCTTCTTCGCCCTGGCAGCCTGCTTCTGGCGCGCTTCCTGCTCCTTCTCCATGCGGCGCTTCTCGGCGGGCGAGCGCGCGGCTTCGGCCGCCTGCGCCGCCCTGCGCTCGGCGAGCGCCGCCGCGGTGCCCTGCGGGTCGATCACGGCGGCGATGTTCAGGACCTGCTCTTCGCTGATGATCACACGTGCATAGGGCTCGGTGACCTGCACACGGTCGATGTGCAGCACGTCGGGGGCCATGTCGTACTGCAGGTCCTTCAGGCGCAATTCGCGGAAGGTAATGAAGTCCTGCTTCAGGGCATTGTCGATCGATGTGAATCCGTCGATCGCGACGTCGCCAGCGAAGCGGAGTTCCGGCCCCGGCGAGGCGGGCGGATCCAGCCGCAGCTTCCCTTTGACCGCGAGGATGCCCCCGGTGATCGTGAGGTCGGCCAGCGGCAGGACGTAGGGTTGCAGGATCTGCATGCGCGCCTCGCCGAACTTCAGGTCGAGGTCGGCCGCGAGGGGCTCGGGCGTGACCGTACCGGACAGGGCGAGTTGCGCATGGTCGTTCAGGGTCGCGCCGAGCGTGACGGGCAGCGGTCGTGCAAGGTCGAGGCTCGCATCGCGGATCGTGACGGACAGCGGGTTGATCTTCGTGGTCGTGACCGGGTCGACCGAGCGGTCCTCGAAGTCGACGACGCCCCCGGCGAGGACGATCTCGGCGATGCGCAGGGACCACTCGTTGCCGCCCGCG
>JAGOXN010000035.1:6002-14370 GCA_018059685.1 Steroidobacteraceae bacterium
GAACTCACCCTTCGAGGCGATGACGGGCTCGAGTGCGAACCGGCCCTTCCAGTCGAACTGCTCGGCGAGGCGAGTCCGTGCCGTCAGGTGGAAGGCGCCGCCTTCGGGTGTCGTGCGGAAGTCCTGCAGCGAGAAGCCGACCTGCTCGAAGCGCCGTTCGAGCGGCGTGCGGCGCGCACGATCGACGTATTCGACCAGTCCGCCGCCGACGACGAGCGACTGGATCCAGACGGCCGGCAGGGGCTCGTCCGGTTCGACCGGCGTGCCGGGTTCCGGGGGTATCACGAGGTCGCCCAGGTTCACGGATCCATCCGGGCGCACCACGGTCCGGATGTGCGGGGCACCGAGGTCGAAGTTCTTGAAGACGTATGCGCGACGCCAGAGCGAGGCGACCTCGAAATCCACGAACAAGCGCTCGAAGCCGAGCATCGGCGCGCCATCCGCGTCCGGCAGACGGAGCTCGCGTATTTCCAGCTGCAGCGTGAACGGGTTGAAGCGGATCTCGCCGAGCGCGAGTTCGCGTCCGTAGTTCTCGCGGACGAACGTGCTCGCCTGAGAGCGAAGCAGGGCCGGGACGCCCTTGAAGCCGGCCAGTGCATACAGGCCCGCCAGGACGGCGGCGATGCCCACCGCCCATGCGGCCCTGGATCTCAGAATCGGCGGCACGGCCGTGTTGTCCTTCTGCGAGAATCAACCCCGCCCCTGGACGCGAATCTAGCCGGACCCGCTTGCATTCGACAAGGGCTTTCCGGTGGACTCGAGGCCGGCCCAGGCATCCACGATGCGGCCGAGGATGCGGTTGAAATCCGCCGGCGCCTCGAGCATCGGGAAATGCCCGACGCCGTCGATGGTCACCAGTCGGAAACGCGGCTCGATGCGGCGGATCGCGGCCTCGTCGGTCGGCAAGCCGGCCGAGTTCACGGCCAGGATCGGCACGTCGAGTTCGTCGAGTGCCGACGCGTAGTCCATGTTCCCGAGGCCGATGACGGCCGGAATGGCCACCGCCGGAGGTGCCGCGGACATGTCGTCGACGATCCACTGGCGCAGGATCGGGTCGGTCCGCTCGGAGAAGAAGTTCCGGTCGACGAAATCCGCAGTCGTCGCGGCGAAGTCGACCTTCATCTTCGCGAGGATCGGCTCGAACTGCTCCTTCGGCATCGGTGCGACGATCTCCCGCAGGGTGTCGACGCCGACGATGCCCATGACACGTCCGGGCAGGCGACGGGCAGCCTCGAGGACGACCGGGCCGCCCATGGAATGACCGACCAGCACCACGCGCGGACTGCCCACGGCCTCGACGACCGCCGCGACATCCGCCCCGAAATTCGCCATCGACCATTCCTTGCGTTCATCGCCGCTGGAGCGGCCATGGCCCGCGAGGTCGAGCGTGACGACCGTGTGACGACTCGCGAACTCGTTCAGCTGGCTGTCCCAGTAGCCCGAATCGCAGGACCAGCCATGGACGAACACGATGGCCGGCTCACCCGCGCCGTAGACGCGATAGTGGATCTCGGTGCCATCGCTCGCGAGCGACTTGACCTGGCCATCGCGGGGCTGGGCCTGAGCGGGAACCTGCACCACCGCCTTCACCGTCGCCGTGGGCCCGTCACCGGCGTCGGTGGTTTGCGCTGCGTCCTTTTTCCCGCAGCCTCCCGTCAGCGCGGCCAGGGTCAGGGCGAGCGCGATGCCTGCAGTTGAATTCATGTGTGTGGCCTCGAGCCTGAGAAGAAATCCGCACGGGTTCCATTGCGCCGCTGCCCGCGTCCCGTGCCTCAACCGTCCGCGGCCGGCAGGTCGGGCAGCACCTTGCCGGGGTTCATGATGCCCTTCGGGTCCAGCGCCCGCTTGATGGCACGCATGACCTCGAGGTCCACGTGTCCCTTGTAACGCGCGAGATCCGCGCGCTTCAGCCGCCCGATGCCATGCTCGGCGCTGATGCTGCCGCGAAAGCGATGCACCAGTTCGTAGACCGCGGCCTGGATCGCGTGCTCGTGCGCCATGAACGCTGCCCGGTCGCCGCCGAGTGGCTCGCTCACGTTGAAGTGCAGGTTGCCATCGCCGACATGGCCGTAGGTGACGAGGCGGCCCGTCGGCGCGATTGCGAGCACCGCCGCGGATGCCTGGACCATGAAGCCGGGCAGCGCAGCGACCGGCACGGACACGTCGTGCTTGATGCTGGCACCTTCCGCCCGCTGGGCCTCGGGGACCGACTCGCGCAACTTCCACAGTGCCTCGCGCTGGGCGAGGGATTCGGCGAGGACTGCATCGTGCAGCAGCCCCTGCGCCATGGCCTGCCCGAGCGTCGCCTCCAGGGTCCCGCGCAGGGTGGGGTCGTCGCGCGGCACGGCGAGTTCGCACAGGACGTACCACTCGTAGGGGCGCTGCAGCGGATCGCTGACTCCGGGGATGTGACGAACGGCAAATTCGACCGCGATGCGGGGCAGGAGCTCGAAGCTCGTCAGCGAATCGCCTGTCGCGGTCCGCAACCGGCCGAGCAGCTGCACGGCTGCGGCGGGATCCGGGACGGCCAGGTATGCGGTCTCGACGGTGCGTGGGCGCGGAAACAGCTCGAGGCTCGCCGCCGTGATCACGCCGAGCGTGCCCTCGGCACCGATCAGCAGGTGACGCAGGTCGTAGCCCGTGTTGTCCTTGCGCAGGCTCGTCAGCCCGTCGATGATCCGACCCCCGGCGAGCACTGCCTCGATGCCGAGCACGAGATCGCGGGCGACGCCGTAGCGGATCGCATTGAGTCCGCCGGCGTTGGTCGAGAGGTTGCCACCCACCTGGCAGCTGCCTTCTGATCCGAGCGACAAGGGAAAGTACCGGTCCGCCGCCTCTGCGGCCTGCTGGACGTCCGCGAGCAGGCAGCCGGCCTCGACCGTGATCGAGAAGTTGTCCGCGTCCACTTCACGCACGCGGTTCATGCGCTTCAGTGACAGCACGATCTCGTCGCCGCGCTCGCTCGGCGTGGCGCCGCCGCAATAACCGGTGTTGCCGCCGTGCGGGACGACTCCGACGCCGAGTTCGTCGCAGATCGCGAGCACGACTGCGACATCCGCCGTGGAGCCGGGACAGGCGACGAGCGGTGCAGCACCGCGATACAGGGAGCGGAAGTCGACCAGAAACGGCTCGACCTCCGCCGGAGTCGTGAAGCAGGCCGTGCGGCCGATCGCGCGCTGGATGCGCTCCACGGCGGCGGCGAGGTTCGCGGGTGTGGCAGGCGGCATCGGAGGCTTATACCGTGGATCGTCCGCCGGGCGCACGCGGCTCAGGCGATGCGCGGCGTCGCGAGCTTCGCGACGATCGCCGCCACGGCGACCGCGGCCAGGAGGATGAGTATCGACGCGAGCGCGTTGGTGAGCAGGTTCGGCGCGAGGAGCAGCATCAGGCCGAAGCCGAGCATCATGAAGCCCGACACCAGCTTGAGCACCCGCCCTTCCGATTCCGTCAGTTTCCGCGAGCCCATGGTCCGCACGAACACGAAGACGATGACGAGGAGCGGCAGGACATAGATCACGTTGTAGGCGGCGAGCCACGCATAGTATTGCCAGGTCTCGAGGCCCGCGAGCGTGAGCGCGCGCGTGTAGACCATGGGGAAGCCCGCGGTGCACAGCAGCTCATAGGAATTCGCCACGATGGCGAGCAGCACGGTGCTCGCGAGCATCGGCCCGAGGCTCCCGGCGGCGACGATCGCGCGCATGCGACGGAACAGCCCGGGCTTCGCGGACTCGGGGATCGACAGGCTCGGGCCGGCCCTGAACCAGAAGTAGTCCTTGATGTTGAGCGCGGCGACGAGGAGCGCCACGAGGCCCGCGAGCGCGGTGATGATGCGCAGTTCCCCGGCGATCAGGAACACGTTGAGCCACGCCGCCATGAACACGAAATAGACCAGCCCGGAGAACACCACGAAGGTTCCGCCCACGACGAGCATGCGTGCGCGGCTCTTCGCGTGCACGAGCAGGCTCAGCAGGAACAGCAGCACGAAGAATGCACACGGATTGAACGCGTCCATGCCTGCCAGCACGAGCGTCAGCAACGGCAGCGACAGGGCCTTGGCGTCCACCGAACCCACGAGCGGTATGTGCACCCGCGTGCCCTCGCCGGGTCCCGCCTCGGCGCCGGCCCCGGCCGTCGCCGGGGCGGCGGGACCCGCAGGCGGCGCCACCTGCGGCAGCGCGCGACGTCCGGCATGGCAATCCTCGAGGGCGCGGGCGAGCTGCGCGCCCGTGGTCGCCGCATCGTCGTAACCGATCAGCACCTGCCGGCAGAAGACGAAGCCCGGCACCGACAGCGCCTGCGTGCCGAGCGACAGCGCCGTCTCGTAGTAGAACCGCGCGTTGGCGCGATGCTCCTTGATCGTGTACTTCCTGACTTCGAGCCAGGGGAAGCGCGCTCGCAGTTCGTCGATGAACGGGGCGGCAGCCTGGCAATGCGGGCAGCTCGGAGAGTAGAAGTAATGGAGGGTGACCGTCGCTGTGCCGTCGGGTCCGGTGCCGTACCAGAACTCGTCGGATTTCGGGTCGGGCGTCGCGCCGGTGGCGAGGCCGGCACACAGGAGCAGCGTGACGAGGATGACGATCCGGCTCCGCGACATGCCGTGCAACTGGCTGACCACAGACCCGCCGGTTCGTCGACTGCAGTCCGGCACGAGCCGTCAGTACCGCCCGTGGGTCTTGTACAGATAATTGGTGAGCTCCGCGGTCTGCATCGACAGGCGCCGCTGGATCTCGTGCACGACGCGCACGATGGCCCGCATGACGTGGTAGACGACCTTGGGTTTCGTGTCGAGCAGGCCCTCGAGTGCGTCACGACTGAGGCCCAGCACGCGGGTGTCGCTGAGCGCGACGAGCGACGCGTAGCGCGTGCTGCCGTCGAGGAACGACAATTCGCCGACGACGTCGCCAGGCCGGATCGCGTTCAGCGTGACTTCCGCGTCGGTCCCCGCGGCTTTGACGACACCGAGTACCCCGCTCACGACGACATACAGGTGGTCGTCCGCCGAGCCCTCGGCGACGAGCACCTCGCCGTGCCCGAGATCGCGCCGGGTCATCGCCCCGGCGAGCGTGCGGGCCTCGTCGTCATTCAGTTCGACTGCGAGCTTCGACTTCCTGAGTCCCTCGAGAATGCCGGCTTCGCTCATGGACGTTCGCTCCGCGCGCGGGATGGGGATGACCGATTGTCGGCGATCCCGCGTCGCGGACGAAAGTAGGTGATTACCCGGCCGGGGTCGGCACGGGTCAGCCGGTCGCCGAGCGCAGCGCGGCGATGCGCTCCTCCAGCGGCGGGTGCGTCATGAAGAGCTTCCTGAGCCCGCCGGCGCCGCCCCCCGAGATGCCGAAGGCGGCCATCTTGTCGGGCAATGGGCCGGCGTGGCGCTGCTGCAGGCGTTCGAGCGCTCCGATCATGGACTGGCGGCCCGCCAGCCGCGCGCCGCCCGCGTCGGCACGGAACTCGCGCTGGCGCGAGAACCACATCACGATGATCATGGCGAGCACGCCCAGCACCATCTGGGCAACGATGGTGGTGATCCAGAACGCGGGACCGTGCCCTTCCTCGGTGCGGAAGACGACGCGATCGACCGTGTGACCAATGATCCGCGAGAGGAAGACCACGAAGGTGTTGACCACGCCCTGGATCAGGGCGAGCGTCACCATGTCGCCGTTCGCGACGTGGCTCACTTCGTGGGCCAGCACGGCCTCGGCCTCCTGCTGGGACATGCTCGCGAGCAGGCCCGTGCTCACGGCCACCAGCGCGGCATCGCGGCGGGCACCGGTGGCGAATGCGTTGGGCTCGGGCGAGTCGAACACGCCGACTTCCGGCATGCCGATGCCGGCCTGCTGCGCCTGCTTCTGCACCGTGTTGACGAGCCACGCTTCCGTCGCGTTGGCCGGCTGTGCGAGGACCCGCACCCCCATCATGCGTTTCGCGGTCCACTTGGACATCGCGAGCGACACGAAGGACCCGGTGAAGCCGACCACGGCGGCGAAGACGAGCAGCTTGCCGAGATCGAGGTCGACGCCCTGGGCGTCGAGAATACTGTCGACACCGAGCAACCTGAGCATGATGCTCAGCAGCGCAAGGATGGCCAGGTTTGTCAGCAGAAACAGGAAGATACGCTTCATCTGGGGACTCTCCGGTACCCGCGGTCGGGTCGAGCAGGGGATGTTGGGCTGTTCCGGCGGGATTCAAGATCCACCGGTGGCTGGCCCTCAGCTCATCAAGTGTTGAATTCCAGCACAATCCGGCGGTTACCGCGAGACCGACCCGGCAGCCGGGCGCTCGCGGATGCCCTGCGGGCACAACAGCAGATCCTCGCGTCCCGTACGGCCCGGCTCAAGGGCGCGTCCATCGACGACGTGCACCAGGTCCGGGTCGCGGCGCGTCGCCTGAGGTCGCTGCTGCGGACGTTCCGTCCGCTGCTCGACCCGCGGCGCGTACGGCTGTACCGCGCTGACCTGCGAACCTGCGCCCGGGCGCTGGCGGACGTGCGCGAATCCGACGTCCGGCAGCAACTGCTGCTGGCGCTTGTCCAGCGCGACGCGGCCATGCCGCGCGCCGGATTTCGCCGGCTGGCCGGGCAGCTCGAAGCCGCGGGCGACGCGGCGCGGGGCGCGCTTCGACGGCGCATCTCGTTGACGGACTGGAAGGCACTCTGCCGGGCACTTCGCGCGCATGCGGCGAGCGAGAGCCTGGTCAGGCGTCGCGATGCCAGCCTCGATGAAGTCCTCGAGCGGGTGGAACGGTCGTGGCGCAAGCCACGGAAGCTGCTCGAGGCCGGTCCTCGTGACCTGGAGCAACTGCACGAACTGAGGCTCGCGCTCAAGCACTACCGTTATGCGCTCGAACCGGTCGCCGGCGTGGCGCCGCGCGAGGCTGCCCGGCTGCTGCGCCGCCTGCGCGCCGCACAGGATCGGATAGGCGAACACCGTGACCTCGTGCTGGCTCGCGAGTGGGTGGACGAGCACGCGGAATCACTGGGCCGGGTACTTGTCCGGCGCCTGAAGCGGCTGGTCGACCAGCGGACTGCCGATCTGCTCGACGAGATCATCCGGTGCATCCGGCGGGTGGTGCCGGCCCAGGACCGCTGGCGCCGAGCAAGCCGTCGGTTCAGGTCAGCAGGGACTGCAGGTCCAGGGTGATGTGTACGAGGCCCCCGGAGTTCGATTCAGTCCGTGCGTCGAAACCAAAGCGGCGGGCCCACTCGAGAATGCGCTGATTCTCTGCCAGGCTGGTGGCCTCGAGGGTGCGCAAGCCCCTCGCCCGTGCCGCCAGCCCGAGGCTGCGCATCAACTCGGTGCCGAGACCGCGTCCGTGCCAGCGATCCGCGACGACGATGGCGCAATCGGCACGGTCGGTGTCGGGCAGCCGGGCGTAACGACTCACGCCGACGAGTGCCTCGCCGGCAGGTTCATCCACGAAGGCGCCGATCGCCATGGCATCCTGGTAGTCCAGTTCGAGCAGGCGGGCGGCCTCCTCGCGAGTCACGTTCCGGGACGAGTACTGCAGGCGCAGGTGCAGTGTTTCCGGTGACAGCCCGGCAATGAAAGCCACTTCGAGGTCGAGGTCGGCCGGAATCAGCGCCCGCAGCCGCACCGCGGTGCCGTCCGCCGCATGCCACACGCGCTCGAGGTCGAGCGGATAACCCGGTGGAAGTTCATGCGCCGACGCGTCGATTGGGTTGTTCACTCCGATGGGTCCGCTCACTCGCGGTCACGGTATTCGTCATCGTCGTCGTCGTAGTCCTCGTCCTCGTCCTCGTCATCGTCATCGTCCCAGTCGTCGTCCTCGTCGTCCCAGTCGTCGTCTTCATCCTCGTCTTCGTCCTCTTCGTCCTCATCGACCCAGCCCTCGGGCTCGTCGGCGAGTTCGAGATCCAGCTCGTGCCAGGCATCGAGGTCGATTTCCTGGACCTCGCGTTCCGGAGACTGGATGCGCACGAGTTCTTCGTCCGGGTCCACGGACAGTACCTGGAACGTTTCCCCTCGGTCGAGGTCCTCGTACCATTGCCCCGGTTCGGGGTCGTAATCGCGGCTCATGGCTGGCGTCCTCGGCGGGAAGTTCGGCGGGAAGTACGCCTGTCGGGCGTGAGCAACTATACGTTTCGCTCCTTGCGACAGGCAACCGCAACTCGCGTACGGTGCGGCGCAGCGCGGTCGCGTAAAATCACCGCAACGGTGATGTTCAGGAAGGCCAGGCCGTGCACTCGTACCGCACTCCGCTGCGTGACATCCACCTCGTGCTGGCGCGCCTGCCCGCCGAGCACTCCGCGTGCGCATGAGCACGGGGGCTGCGACCGGCGCGTCTCGCCTCGCCTCGGCCCGACGGGTCGTCGTCAAGGTCGGTTCTGCGCTGCTCGTCGAGCGCTCCA
>JAGOXN010000256.1 GCA_018059685.1 Steroidobacteraceae bacterium
GGGCGTGATGGACGACTACCGGCGCCTGCTGGTGCAGACGATCGAGCGCAGCTGGAACCGGCCGCCGTCGGCGCGCGCCGGGCTCGAGTGCACGCTCTACGTGAGCCAGGCTCCCGGCGGCACCGTGGTCGACGTGAAACTCGGTCCCTGCAACGGCGACCAGGCCGTACGCGAGTCGATCACCAACGCGGTCTACCGCGCCTCGCCGCTGCCGGCGCCGTCCGACCCGCGCGCGTTCGAGCGGCGCCTGGAAATCGTGTTCAAACCGACGGAGTGACGATGCAATGACGAGCGCGGTGGGAATCTGGCAGCGACTGCTTGCGATGTTCATGTGCGCCGCAGGCGGGCTGCTGTCGACCGCGCCCGCCGGTGCGCAGCTGCGGCTCGACATCACCGAGGGCGTGCGCGAGGCCGTGCCCATTGCCGTCGTCCCGTTCGGGGGCGAGGCGGGTACGGGCCCCGGGGAGGTCGGCGCCGTCATCGCGAACGACCTGCGCCTGAGTGGTCGTTTCGCGCCGCTCGACCAGAAGGACATGGTGGCGCGTCCGTCGATCGGGACGGACATCCGCTTCCAGGACTGGCGACTGCTCGCGACCGACTTCATCGTCGTCGGGCGCGTCGAGCCGCAGGGCGCCGGCCGCGCGGTGATCTACGAACTGTTCAACGTACAGACTGGCCAGCTGCTGCTGACCGAGCGCGTCTCCTCGACCGAGCGCGGCCTGCGCGCCGCCGCGCATCGCGCCGCGGATGCGATCTACGAGCGCCTGACCGGCATCCCGGGTGCGTTCTCGACGCGCGTCGCGTATGTCGCCGTGGAGGGGCGCCCGCCCTCCCAGCGCTTCCGGCTCGTCGTCGCGGACGCGGACGGATTCAATCCGCGCACCATCACCGAGTCCACGGAACCGATCATGTCGCCCGCGTGGTCGCCGGACGGACAGAGCGTCGCGTATGTGTCGTTCGAGAGCAAGGTGGCGGCGATCTACGTGCAGCGGCTCGCTTCCGGCGAGCGGCGCCGCGTCTCGGCGCGCGCCGGCATCAACGGCGCGCCCGCGTTCTCACCCGACGGGCGCAAGCTCGCTTTGACCCTGTCACGCGATGGCAACCTCGACGTCTACACCCTCGATCTCGCGACGCAGACGCTCGCGCGCATCACCACGAACGAGGCCATCGACACTGAGCCGGAGTGGTCGAAGGATGGCGCGAGCCTCTATTTCACCTCCGACCGGGCCGGCAGCGCGCAGGTCTATCGCGTGGCGCTCGCTGCTCCGCAGCAGGCCGAACGCGTGACGTTCGCGAACTCCTACAACGCCCGCCCGCGCCTGTCACCGGACGGCAAGGAACTTGCCCTGGTGACGCTCGAGGGCGGCGGCTACCGCATCGCGGTCCTGGGTCTCGAGACGCGGAACCCGCGGGTGCTCACGAACGCGCGCCAGGACGAGTCACCGAGCTTCGCGCCGAACGGCGCGACGATCATCTACTCGACCCGCGACCGCGGACGCGGTGCGCTCGCGATGGTGTCGTCGGACGGCCGGTTCCAGCAGCGCCTCAGTTCCGACCGGGGCGACGTACGCGAGCCTGCGTGGTCGCCGTTCCCCGCGCGTTGATGAAGGCGCCGCGCGGTTGTGGTAAAAGGCGCGCACTCTTTTCCGGGCCGCGCCGCCCGTTGCAAGCCTGTGTCGCAAGGAGCCTGATTCCATGAAGACCATCCAACTGCTCGCTGTGGCGGTCCTCGCCCTGAGTCTCGCAGCCTGCCAGAAGCCCAAGCAGACGAAGCCCGCGGACCAGGGAGCGGCCGGCACGACACAGGACGGCGGCGCCAGCACGAGCGGCATCGGAGCCGAGGGCACCGACGCGGGCGCCATGGCCGGTGGCGGCCCGCTCACGCCGCAGCAGCAGGCGCTTGCGGCCCTCAGGCAGAAGAGCGTGATCTTCTTCGCGTACGACAGCAGCGAGATCCAGCCGCAGTACATCGAGGTCGTTGCGGCCCATGCGGCCTATCTGGTCAAGTTCCCCTCCGCGACGGTTCGCCTCGAGGGCCACACCGACGAACGGGGTTCGCGCGAATACAACATCGGGCTCGGCGAGCGTCGCGCCCAGTCGGTGCGCCGCGCGCTGATGCTGCAGGGCGTCGCCGAGGCACAGATCGTGACCGTGAGTTATGGCGAGGAACGCCCTGCCGCGGAAGGTGAGGACGAGGCCGCCCACGCGCAGAACCGGCGCGTCGAACTGGTCCACGCCCAGTAATCCCCATGACCATTAGCCCCACCGGCGCCACGGTCGCTACGCTGCTGCTGCTCGCGAACGGCGCCGTGCATGCGACGGCGAGCAACAAGGAACTCGAAGCGCGCGCAGAGGACATGGATGCGCGTCTGCGCACGGTCGAGCGCGCGGCCCAGGGCCTCGTGCCGCTGCAGCAGCAGATCGAGGCGGCCCGGCAGGAACTGCGCAGCCTGCGCGGCCAGATCGAGGAGGCGAAGCACGAGCTCGAGTCCACGCGCCAGCAGCAGCGCGACCTGTATGGCGATCTCGACCGTCGACTGCTGCTGCTCGAAAACGCGGCCGGGCCGACGACACCCGCAGCGGCCGGTGCGGCGGCGTCGGCGGCCGGGGCCGCGCCGAACCAGGCGGACATCCTCGCGGCCGACGAGGCGGCCGTGTACGGCGACGCGTTTGCCGCGCTCAAGGCCGGTCGATACGACGAGGCGAAGCGCGGCTTCGAGCTCTACCTCGCGAAGTATCCGCAGGGGCCAAGGGCCGACAATGCGACGTACTGGCTCGGCGAGGCGCACTACGTGACGAAGGACTACGCGGCGGCGCTGAAGTCCTTCGAGGCGGTCGTGGAGGGCTTCCCGGATTCCCGCAAGGCGGCGGATGCCCTGCTGAAGGTCGGATACTGCCAGTACGAGCTCAAGGCGTTCCGCAACGCGCGCGCCACGCTCGAGAAGGTGGTTGCCTCTTATCCGGGGACCGATGCGGCGCGCCTCGCGGAGCAGCGCCTGACCAGGATGGATTCCGAGGGGCGGTGAATCGGGTCAAGGTCACGGAGACCTTCGTCTCGATCCAGGGCGAGGCGGATGCCGTCGGCTGGCCGACGTTCTTCATCCGGCTGACCGGCTGCCCGCTCCGCTGCGTGTACTGCGATACCCAGTACGCGTTCTACGGCGGCGAGTGGCAGGCCGTGGCTCAACTGGTGGAGGCGGCGCGCGCCAGTGGTGTGCGTCACGTGTGCGTCACGGGTGGCGAGCCGCTCGCGCAGAAGGCCACCCATGGGCTCCTCTGCGGACTGTGCGACGCCGGGTTCGCGGTCTCGCTCGAGACGAGCGGGGCCATGGACGTGTCCGGGGTGGATGCGCGCGTGAGCCGGGTCGTCGACCTGAAGACGCCGGATTCGGGCGAGTCTGCGCGCAATTGCCTCGCGAACCTGCCGCTGCTCGCGGATCGTGACCAGCTCAAGATCGTGCTCTGCTCGCGGGCAGACTACGAATGGGCACGTGACATCGTGCGAGGGCAGGGCGCCGGCCTCCGCAGCCAGGTGCTCTTTTCGCCGAGCTGGGGACAGCTCGATCCGCGGGAACTCGCAGAGTGGATCCTGGCGGATCGTCTCGACGTGCGCCTGCAGGTGCAACTGCACAAGTACCTGTGGGGCAACGTCGCGGGCCGATGAGCAAACGTGCAGCACCGGCCGTGGTCCTGCTCTCGGGTGGCCTCGATTCGGCGACCTGCCTCGCCGTTGCGCGCGCCGATGGATTTCGCTGCCATGCGCTGAGCTTCGACTACGGGCAGCGCCATGCGGCGGAGCTGTCGGCCGCGGCACGCGTGGCCATGGTGCTCGGCGCCGTCGGGCACCGCGTCATGAGGATCGACCTGGCCGCATTCGGTGGTTCGGCGCTGACCGATCCGCAGCTTGTCGTCCCGGAGGCGCCGACCGCAGGCATCCCGATCACCTACGTGCCCGCACGCAATACGGTATTCCTGGCCCTGGCGCTGGCCTGGAGCGAGGTCCTCGGCGCGAAGGACATCTACATCGGGGTGAACGCAGTCGACTACTCGGGCTACCCGGACTGCCGGCCCGGGTTCATCGCGGCCTTCGAGGCCATGGCGAATGTCGCGACGCGCGCCGGCGTCGAAGGGACGGCGAGGTTGCGCGTCCGTGCGCCGTTGATCGATTCGAGCAAGGCCGAGATCATCCGTCGCGGTACCGCGCTCGGCGTGGATTATTCCCTGACCGTGTCCTGCTACCAGGCGGACGACTCGGGCGCGGCCTGCGGCCGCTGCGACGCATGCCGGCTCAGGCGCGCCGGGTTCGAGGCCGCCGGGATCGTCGATCCGACGCGCTACCGGTGATCGCAACCGGACGATCCGGTATCATCGCGGCCCCTGCCACGGCGGGCCGTTAGCTCAGTCGGTAGAGCAGCTGGCTTTTAACCAGTTGGTCG
>JAGOXN010000003.1 GCA_018059685.1 Steroidobacteraceae bacterium
CGCCGCTTGCACCGGTGTTCATGAGCTACGTGCTCAGCTTCATCTACGTGGGAATTTACTGGAACAATCATCACCACATGCTCCACACCGTCACCCGGGTGACGGGAGGCATTCTCTGGGCCAACCTGCACTTGCTCTTCTGGCTGTCGCTGTTTCCGTTCGTCACAGGTTGGATGGGTGAAAACCACTTCGCCCCAGCCCCTTCTGCCCTCTACGGCGGCGTGCTGCTGGCGGCGGCGCTCGCCTACTGGGTTCTTCAGCGGACCATCATTGCGGCGCAGGGCGCGGGGTCGCCCCTGAAGGCCGCGATCGGTGGCGACTGGAAGGGAAAGCTGTCGCCGCTGCTGTACGCTCTGGGAATGCTGTCATCCTTCCTCTGGCCCTGGGTGGCGCTGGCGCTCTATGTGGCAGTCGCCATACTCTGGCTGGTTCCCGATCGACGAATTGAGAAGTCGTTGCACGGTCATGGCGCCTGACAGTCGGTTGCAGCGGACGGTCCGCTGCGCTGGTCGCCGCTGAGCCGGAGCGTCAGACAAACTGAGCGGCGATGTCGTGACGATGTATCGTCGACTCACCAGACTTTGTGCTGATGAGCACACCTGGAGTTGAAGATGGATAGGTTGGCGCAGATTCAGCGGGCCGAGCACTTTCGGGCACTGCACGACCGACGCCAGGTGTTGCTCTTGCCCAACGCCTGGGATGCTGGCAGCGCGCGGGCGTTTGCCCACCTTGGGTTCGGCGCCATCGCCACCACGAGCGCCGGTGTGGCCTGGTCGCTGGGCTACCCCGACGGCGAGCAGGCGCCGCTGCACGAGGTCATCGCGGCGATCGGGCGCATGGTGCGCGTTACCTCGGTCCCGGTCAGCGTGGATTTCGAAGCGGGTCATGGCGATTCCCCCGAGGCGGTAGCCACCAACGTCAGGGCGGTGATCGATGCCGGAGCCGCAGGTATCAATCTCGAAGACGGTATCCATCACCAGAGTCTGCGCGAGATTGACGACGCGGTACGACGGATCGCAGCGGCACGCCAGGCCGCGCGCGAGGTCGGGGTGCCGATCGTGATCAATGCGCGCGTCGATACCTGGATAGTCGGGTCCGAGGCCACCACGAGCGAGCGCATCCGGGAGACGTTGCGCCGGGCCAGTGCATATCTCGAGGCTGGTGCTGATTGCATTTACCCCATCGCCCTGGCAGACCCCGAGGTAATCGCCAGGCTGTGCGCGGGGATCCGGGGCCCGGTCAATATCGGCGCCCACGCCGGGCTGCCGAACCTGGCGGAACTCGGGCGCCTCGGCGTCGCACGCGTCAGCACCGCCACCCGGCTCGCAACCGTAGCCCTCTCGAACGCCTGTGCGGCAGCGGAGAAGCTGCTGCGCACCGGCGACTTCGATGGTCTCGACGCTGCCCTGGGCTATGAGAGCATCCAGCGGTTGTTCGTCGCCCCATGAGCTTCTTCAGGAGGAGTCCGATGAGTCAGCGACTCGACTACAAGCTCGCCTCACCCGCGGCGTTCAATGCGCTGATCCATACCGAACGGCAGGTTGGCCAGAGCGGCCTCGAAGCTTCTCTGCTGGAACTGGTCAAGTCCCGTGCCTCGCAGATCAACGGCTGCGCATGGTGCCTGGACATGCACACCAAGGACGCCCGCGCCCGTGGCGAGACCGAACAGCGCCTGTACCTGCTTCCGGCGTGGCGCGAGTCCCCGTGCTACAGCGCGCGCGAGCGTGCCGCGCTGGGCTGGACCGAGGCGGTCACCCGGATTGCCACGCATGAGGTGTCCGATGCACTGTACTCCGAAGTGCGCGAGCACTTCGACGAGAAGGCCCTGGTTGACCTGACCCTGGCGATCATCGCGATCAACGGCTGGAACCGGATGAACGTTGCCTTCCGCACGCGGGTGGGCGAGTACATCAGCCCACACGGACCGGGCCGCTGAAGCGCGGGCCCAACGGCCACGACGCTGAGCCGGTGGCAGTGACCGGGCTGGCTACCTGAGCAGCCAGCGCTCGGCTTCGTCGACGGACCGGAACACCTTGACCGGCATCGCGCGATTGACCGCCACGTCCTCGGCGAACTGCATCGTGTCACCGACGGCGTTGACGTCGACATAGGCGATTGCCGTCGCCAGCCCGACGTACCGGGCACTGCCGCGCGACACGATTGCGAAGATCTCCAGGGCTCCGAGCCGGGGGCCCTCGAGCCGCTCCTCGATCAACACCTTCCAGCACCCGCGCGCGCGGCACTCCCGGAACACGTCCGCGACGTACTGCTCGACGTTCTCCGGGTTGTTGCGCCCGGTGATGACGACGTGCAGGTAGCTGGGCTTCTGCTCGATCGTCAGCGCGTAGGTCATGCGTCGTACTCCTGCGTCCTCGTCACAGCTGGCTGAAGCACTCCGGGTTGTCCTGCCGCCCCTCGGCGCACGCATCGCGCACGCGCCGACGCCGTATCCGTGATACTAATGCAGCTCGTTCAGGTTCGGCGATCAGCTGAGCGCGTCGGCCACGATCTCGATCCAGTGCCGCACTGGAACCGGGCTCGCCGTCCGCAGGTGTTCGAGGCAGCCGACGTTCGCAGTCGCGATCACGTCGGGCCGGTCCCGGAGCAGGGCTGCGAGCTTCCGCTCGCGCAACTCACGCGCGAGCCGTGGCTGCAGGATCGAAAAGGTACCCGCCGAACCGCAGCACATCGTCGATTCAGCGGTTGGCACGAGCCGGCATCCCGCGGCGACGAGCAGCGCCTCGACGCGTCCGCCGAGCCGTTGCCCGTGCTGCAGCGTGCAGGGTGCCTGCCAGGCGACGCGCAGGCCGGTGCCGCGGCCGGTGCCGGCCCGTTCCAGGTCGGACGGCAGGATGACCTCGGCCAGGTCCCGCACTGCGTCGCTCAGCCGCTGCGCTCGCGCGGCGCATGTTCCGTCCCGGGCGAGCAGCCGACCGTAGTCCTTCAACATCAGACCGCAGGCGCTGGCTGAGCTCACGACGCACCCGGCACCGGCCTCGAGTGCCGCACCGCAGGCGTCCGCGTTGCTGCGTGCAAGGTCGAGGGCGCGGGTCGTCTGGCCGAGGTGGTATGCGAGCGCGCCGCAACAGCGCTCGCCGGGCAGGCGCTCGACCGCGATGCCGATTGCGTCGAGCACGCGAACCGCTGCCGCATTGATTCCGGGAGCCAGCCCTGGCTGTACGCAGCCTTCGAGCAGCACGACATGCCGCTCGTGTCGCGTCGCCTCCGGGACGGGCGCTCGCCGCGGTGCTCGTGGCGGGATCCGGGCCCGCAATGCCGCGGGCAGCCATGCGCGCGCGGCCTGCCCGAGTCGCAGTGCCGCGCCGAACAGGCGCGGCCGGGAAAGCACCGCGTGGAGCAGCCGGCGCAGCGTCCGCTGCGGGAACCCGCGAGGGGCGTGTTCCTCCACGAGTTCGCGGCCGAGGTCGATCAACCGGCCATACTCGACGCCCGAAGGGCAGGCGCGCTCGCACGCGCGGCAGGTGAGGCAGCGGTCGAGGTGCTCGCGCGTCGTCGCGGAAACCGGCACGCCTTCGACCATTTGCTTGATCAGGTAGATGCGGCCGCGCGGGCTGTCGAGCTCGTTGCCCGTGACGCGGTAGGTGGGGCACGCAGGCAGGCAGAACCCGCAGTGCACACAGCTCCTGAGCAGCGACTGGGCCTCGCATCCGCGCTCGGTGCCTGCCAGTCGTCCGGCCGGGAGCGAGTACATGGCCCTACAGGTCCGAATACATGCGACCGGGGTTCAGGATGCCGGCCGGATCGAACACGCGCTTCAGCTGCCGGTGCAGGTGCATGACCGGGCCGGCCAGCGGCGCGAACGATTCCGCCCCTGCAGGCCCGTGACGGAACCGGGTCGCGTGGCCGCCCGCTGCAGCGAGTGTGTCGAAAACCTCGATCCCCGGATCGAGGTGGTACCAGCGCTGCATTCCGTCCCATTCGATGAGCGGCTCGGCCCCGAGCGGCAGCGGCGGCGCGACCGGCGGCAACACGCACTGCCAGAGCGGCTTCTCACCCGCGAAATGCGGGTGCCGATGTTCGCGCAGTCCTCGCCAGAAATCCGGGGCGTCGGACAGGGGTTCGCCTCCGACGCGCCGCTGCACGGCATCGAGCGTCGCGTCCGATCCCTCGAATCGCAGGTACAGCCGGCCATCGGTCCACGCACTGGCGGTCATCGGCAGCCCACTGCGAGCGAGATCCGCCAGTACCTGCAATGCGCCTGGCTCGTCGATCTCGTGCAACAGGGTGCGTTCGCCGGCTGACTGCGGCAGCACCTTGAGCGACACGTCGAGCACGATGCCGAGGATTCCGAGCGAGCCGGCCATGAGTCGCGCGAGGTCGTAGCCCGCGACGTTCTTCATCACCTCGCCGCCGAAACGCAGTACGCGGCCGTCACCGGCCAGCATACGCACACCGAGTACGTAGTCCCGGACCGGGCCTGCAGAGGTGCGTGCCGGGCCGGCGAGGCCACACGCGACCGTCCCACCGATCGTCGCGGCCGTGCCGAAATGCGGTGGCTCGAACGGCAGGCGCTGTCCGTGCGTCGCGAGCTGCGACTCGAGTTCCGCCAGCGGCGTGCCGCCACGGGCGGTGATCACGAGTTCAGCGGGGTCGTGCCGCAGGATGCCGCGGTGGGCCGTCGTCGGCAGGATCGCGCCGTCGATGGCGCGTCCGTAGAACCGCTTTGAATCGCCGCCGACGATCCGCAGCGGTATGCCGCGTGCCGAGGCCTCGCGCACCCGGGCCACGAGTTCCGTCGTGTCGTCGTGGTCCATCGCGGCTCAGAATCGCGGCAGGTGTGCAAACGGCAGCCTGCCTCCGTGGACCCGCATCGCTCCGTAATCCGCGCAGCGGGCGTGCGTCGGCACGGCCTTGCCCGGATTCAGCAGGCCGTCGGGGTCGAACGCACGCTTCACGTCGTGAAAGACCGCGAGTTCCTCCGGGCTGAACTGCGTGCACATCGGTCCGAGCTTCTCCACGCCGACCCCGTGCTCGCCCGTGACCGTCCCTCCCACCGCGACGCACAGCTCGAGGATCTCCGCACCGAGCTGCTCGGCGCGCTCGACCTCGCCGGGTCGGCCCGCGTCGAACAGGATGAGCGGGTGCAGATTGCCGTCGCCGGCGTGGAACACGTTCGCGACCGGCAGCCCGGCGCCGCGCGCCAGCGCATCGATGCGTTCGAGCACGTCCGCCAGGTGTCGGCGCGGAATCGTCCCGTCCATGCAGAAGTAGTCGGGCGCGAGGCGGCCCACCGCCGGGAAAGCCGACTTGCGTCCGGACCACATTCGCAGTCGCGCGGCCTCATCGGTTGCGACCTGCAGGCCAGTCGCCCCGCATCCGCCGAGCAGGCCCACGACAGCCTCGAGTTCCCGCTGCACCTCGTGGTCGGGACCGTCGAGCTCGCAGAGCAGCAGCGCCGCGGCATCGCCGGGGTAACCGCAGTTCGCGAAAGCCTCGGCCGCGCGGATCGCCGGCGCGTCCATCATCTCGAGCCCGGCCGGCACGACGCCGGAGGCGATGATGCGGCCGACGGCCTCTGCGCAGCTGCGCACGTCGCCGAACGCGGCCATCAGCAGCTCCACCCGCTCCGGCAGCGGCTCGAGGCGCACCGTCGCTTCGAGCACGACCCCGAGCATGCCTTCCGATCCCGTGAGCAGTGCGAGCAGCGGCAGGCCCGGCGCCTCGCCCGAGGTCGCTCCGAACTCGAGCAGCTCGCCGTCGATGGTGGCCACGCGCAGCGCGAGCAGGTTGTGAACGGTGAGTCCGTGCTTGAGACAGTGAACCCCGCCGGAATTCTCCGCCACGTTGCCGCCGATCGTGCAGGCCACCTGGGAGGAAGGGTCCGGGGCGTAGTAGAGCCCGTGCGGCATCGCGGCGTTCGAGATCGCGAGGTTCGTGACGCCGGGCTCGACCCGCGCGAACCGCCGCGCCGGATCGAGTTCGAGGATACGGTCGAGCCGGGTCAGCACGAGCAGCACTCCACCGGGGACCGGCAGCGCCCCGCCCGACAGGCCGGTGCCCGCGCCGCGCGCGACGACCGGCGTCGCATGGCGGCGGCAGGCACGCAGCACCCGGATCACCTGTTCGCGCGTGCGGGGCAGGACGACGATGTCTGGCCGCCGCCGCTGGGTGTTGAGTGCGTCGCATTCAAACGGGGTGCAGGCCTCCGCTGCCACCAGCACGGCGTCGCTGCCGAGTGCGGCACGCAGGCGGCGCACCAGTGTCGGGTCAGGTGCCACGCGTCATCGTCACGATGCCCGTGTCCGTCCCGACGAGCAGCACGTCTGCGGGACGCCGTGCGAACAGGCCCACCGTGACGACCCCCGCGACCTGATTGATCTCGCCCTCGAGGGCGACCGGGTCGCCGATCACCAGGCCGCGTACGTCCAGGATGTGGTTGCCATTATCGGTCACGACGCCCTCGCGCCATGCCGGATCGCCGCCGAGCCGCACGATCTGTCGCGCGACGTGCCCCCGGGCCATCGGGATCACCTCGACGGGCAGGGGAAAACGGCCGAGGCGGGCCACGACTTTCTGCTCGTCCACGATGCACACGAAGCGGCGCGAGGCGGCCGCGACGACCTTCTCGCGGGTGAGGGCGCCGCCGCCGCCCTTGATGAGGTGCAGATCCCGGGTCGCCTCGTCGGCACCGTCGACGTACACCTCGAGTTCCCCGGTCGCGTTCAGGTCGAGCACCGCGATGCCGTGGGCCGTCAGGCGCTGGGTGCTGGCGGTGGAGCTCGAGACCGCGCCGGCGATGCGGTGACGCAGGGCGGCGAGCCCCTCGATGAAGAAATTCACGGTGGAACCGGTGCCGACGCCGACTATGGCGCCGTCGCGGACGAACTCGAGCGCTGCTTCTGCGGCACGCTGCTTCTTCAGGTCCTGGTTCATGGGTTGCGCCCCCCGGAAACAACTGTGCCCGCTTTCGCGGGCACAGTCGTCAAGCTTCGTCGTGAAGCTTACTTCTTCTTGGCGGCCTTCTTCGGCTTCGCCTTCGCCTTAGCCTTCTTCGCTGCCTTCTTCTTCGCTGCCATTGTCTCAATCTCCATGTCGGGTTAGTCCGGGCGCAGTATTTACAGAAATCAAAACCCGATTGCAAGAGGCACGTCACGAAATCTTGTCGTGACTCCTGATGTCGCGATCGACCGACGATGCGACGCATCGTTCCGCGACGATGCGTTCGCACTGCGATTCAAGGCATTCGCTCACTCGATCGAAAGGACGAAGCGCCACTCTTCGCGCGTCACCGGAGTCACCGACAATCGGTTGCCTCGTCGCAGGATCAGCATCCCGGCGAGCGCTCCATGCGCATGTTTGCGCAAGTCCTCGAGCGTGATCGGCGGGTCGACGCGTCGCTCGAGTCGCACGTCGACGCAGTACCAGCGCGGCGCGCGCGCGTCGCTGCCCGGGTCGAAGTAACGGTGCTTCGGATCGAGCGCTGCCGGCTCCGGGTATGCCGCGCGCACGATGCGCACGATGCCGACGATGCCAGGTACCGCGCAGCTCGAGTGATAGAAGAATCCCCGGTCGCCGACGCGCATGCCGTCGCGGATCATGTTGCGCGCCTGGTAGTTGCGCACGCCGTCCCAGGCCGCCGTGGAGTCAGGCGCCCGGGCGAGGTCGTCGATGCTGAACGCATCGGGTTCCGACTTGAACAGCCAGTACTTCACGACTCGCCACCCGGGCAGGGCGCGGCCGTGGATCGTCGCGGCGCCACGACGCCCGCGTCGGTGACGATCAGGTCGAGCGGCACGTCCCAGGGCGACGGGTCGATGCGTGGCAGCTCCTGGAACGAAAATGCGACGCCGATCAGCTTCGGCCTGCGCCAGCTGCCCGAGGCATTGAGACGATGACGCAGGGCCCGGTCGTAGAATCCCGCGCCCATGCCGAGGCGATGGCCGTGCCGGTCGAATCCGACCACGGGCACGAGCACGACGTCGAATCCGCCGCTCCGCAGTCGCCCGCCCTTTGCCGACGCGGGCTCGAGGATGCCGTAGTGGTTGGCTCGCAGGTCGTCCCGCTCCCCGAGGGGCACGAAAGCCATTTCGCGCCGACGGCGGCTCGTGATCCTCGGCAGGTAGAGCGCGACACCGCAGCGCCGCGCGTCCGCGACGAGCGGGCGCAGGTCGACCTCGCCGCGGATGGGCAGGTACATGGCGATGCGCGAGCCCCGTCGCAGGAGGCCGAGGCTGCGCAGGTTCGCCGCGATGGCCCGCTCGTACGAACGGCGCTTCAGCTGCGGCAGGGCCAGGCGCAGCTCGCGCAGCCTGCGGCGGGCATCACGAACTTCGGCGGTGGATTGCGCCATACGGGACCAGAGCAGGGAGGAGGGGGATGGCGCCACCCGCCTGTGCCGTCGTGGGCCATTGCTCTCGACAAGAGCAATAGACGGGGAAGGCCGCGGCACTTAAGGCTTCCCGCTCGAGGCGGACTTGCACAATGTTGCCGACTGGCCGGCTCCCCTGGGTGTTGGACTTAAGGTCGAGAGGTAACCCGGACCACGTCGAACACTGCAGGCGGCGCCAAATCGTCGCGGTGCGCCGCGGGGCGCGCCGCTAAAGTTCCAGTTGCTGGCCCTTCTCGAGGGCCGATTCCACCCGTTCACGCAGCGAACGCAACCTTGCGCCGAGATCGCCGTCGACCGAGGTCCCGTTGCGGCGCAGCTTGATGAGCTCGTTCGCGAGGTTGAGCGCCGAGATCACCGCGATGCGGTCGAGACCCACGACCTTGCCCGTGTCCCGGACCTCGCGCATCTTCGCGTCGAGAAACTCGGCGGAATCGAGCAGCGCCGAGCGCTCTTCGGCCGGGCAGGCCACCTGGTACTCGCGGTCGAGCAGCCGGACGCTGACCCGGGAGATGCGCTCCTCGCTCACGAACCGTGCTCCATCGACTTGAGCCGGCCGATCATGGCCTCGACGCGGGCGCGGACCTGCTCGTTCTTCTGCAGGAGGTTGGCGCGCTCCGAGATGAGCAGGTCCTGGCGCTGGCGCAGCGCCCGGTTCTCTTCCTTCATCTGGCCGACCGTGGCGACGAGGTCGTCGATGCGCCGCTCGAGGCGGCGCAACTCTGCGTCCACTGCGGATTTTGCGGCGGGCTCGCTCATGCGCGGAACTATAGAGCCGCACCCGGGGGGAATCAATCGAAGCGGGCTCGTTCGCGCGCGATGTTACGATATGCAGGATGCTTCCCTCCGTCGCCTTCGACGAAGTCGCCCACGCGCTCGCGACGCGGGGGGGCGTGGTACACGCGTCCGAGGCGCACGGCTGCCTCTGTGGAGCACTCTGCGTGCGGCAGGAGTACCTCCTGCGGGAATGGCTCGACGAGCTGCTGCCCGAAGCGCCCGCAAGCGCGGAGGCCGAAGCGGCCGGCGGACCACTCGGTGATCTCCACGAGCGCAGCAGGGCCGACCTCGCCGCGGCCGACATGGTTTTCGAGCCGCTGCTCCCGGATGACGACCAGCCGCTGCCGCTGCGCGTCGAGGCGCTCGGCGCCTGGTGCCAGGGATTCCTTTATGGCTTCGGAGCCTCCGGAGCGAGGCCACGCGAGCCGCTCCCGGCCGACGTCGCCGAGGCGCTGGCGGACCTCGCGGAGATCTCGCAGGCCGGGGCCGTGGGTTCCGCGAGCGCCGAGGTGGAGGAAGACGCGTATGCGGAACTCGTCGAGTTCCTGCGCGTCGCCGTGCAACTCATCCACGACGAGCTCGCGGGCCTGCGTCACGCGCAGCCTCCCCGGAATACGAGTCACTGACAGGACCATGGCCGTTCGCAAAGACGAGTTCGCGCGGCGTCGCCGCCAGCTGCTGCGCATGATGGGCAAGGGGGGCATCGCCATCCTGCCGGCTGCCGCCGAGAAGCAGCGCAACGGTGACGTCCATTACCACTACCGGCCCGACAGCGATTTTCATTACCTCACCGGGTTCGACGAGCCGGAGGCGGTGGCCGTGCTGGTACCCGGACGCCCGCAGGCCGAGTACATCCTGTTCGTACGGGACCGCGATCCCGCGCGGGAGACCTGGGACGGCAAGCGCGCCGGACCGGACGGCGCCACCCGGGACTTCGGCGCCGACGACGCCTTCCCGGTGGGCGACATCGACGACATCCTGCCGGGGCTCATGGAGCAGTGCGGCCGGGTCTATTACACGATGGGCCTCGATGCCGAGTTCGACCAGCACGTCATCGGCTGGGTGAACACCCTGCGCGGGAAGGCCAAGCAGGGGATCCATGCGCCCCAGGAGTTCGTGGCGCTCGACCACCTGCTGCACGACATGCGCCTCTACAAGAGCCGCGGGGAGCTCGCCACCATGCGCCGTTCCGCGCAGATCGCCGTGGGGGCGCACCTCCGCGCGATGAAAGCGACCCGCCCGGGCCGGCGCGAGTACGAGGTGATGGCGGAGATCCTGCACGAGTTCCACCGCCACAACGCCGACATCTCCTATCACCCGATCGTGGGCGGCGGCGCAAATGCCTGCACGCTGCACTATCACGCCAACGACGCCGAGTTGAACGATGGCGACCTGCTGCTCATCGACGCCGGCTGCGAGTATGGCTATTACGCATCCGACGTCACGCGGACCTTCCCGGTGAATGGACGCTTCTCGGCCGAGCAGCGCGCCGTCTACGAGGTCGTGCTCGAGGCGCAGGAGGCCGCGTTTGCGCGCATCCGGCCGGGCAATCACTGGAACGATCCGCACGACGCGGCAGTGCGGACCATCACGCAGGGACTCGTGCGTCTCGGGCTGCTGGAGGGTCGGGTGCCGGCCCTGGTCAAGGAGGAGGCGTACCGCAGGTTCTTCATGCACCGGACCGGGCACTGGCTCGGCATGGACGTGCACGACGTCGGCGACTACAAGGTCGGTGACGAGTGGCGGGTCCTCGAGGCCGGCATGTGCCTCACGGTGGAGCCGGGGATATACATACCGGCGGGCACGAAGGGCGTAGCGCGCCGTTGGTGGAACATCGGCGTGCGCATCGAGGACGACGTCGTCGTGACCCGCGACGGCTGCGACCTGCTCACGAACGGCCTGCCGCGCACGCCGGCCGAGATCGAGCGCGCGATGAGTGGCTGAGGGCGTGGACGTGAACGGGACCGAAGGCTCGCGCCAGTTCGACGTCGCCATCGCCGGTGGCGGCCTCGTGGGCGCGTCGCTCGCTCTCGCGCTGGCCCCGCTCGGCGTGCGCGTCGCGCTGATCGAGGCCGTGGCACCGGGGGTCGTCGCGCACCCGAGCTTCGATGAACGCACCACCGCCCTGGCGAACGGCAGCGTGCGCATCCTGCAGGCGCTGCGCGCGTGGCGGCACATGGACCGGGAGGCGACGCCGATCCGTGCGATCCACGTCTCGGACCAGGGACGTTTCGGCACCGCGCGCATCGATGCGGCCGAGCAGGGCCTCGAGGCGCTCGGATACGTCGTGCCGAACCGCGCGATCGGTGCCGGCCTGTGGGAGGAACTCCGGTCGGCGCCAGCCCTGGAGGTGATCGCGCCGGCCCGGGTGACGGGTACCGGGCTCGGCCCCGCCGCGCGATCCCTGCGCGTCGAATGCCCGGACGGGACGCTCGAGCTGTCAGCTCGCCTGGTCGTGGCGGCGGATGGCGCGCGCTCCGCGATTCGCGAGCAGGCCGGCATTGCGTCCGAGCACTGGCCGTACGCACAGACCGCGATCATCTCGACGCTGGCGACGCAGCGGTTTCACGACCACGTGGCCTACGAGCGATTCACGCCCGAGGGTCCGATCGCAGTGCTGCCGCTCGCCGACGGACGCTGCGGCCTCGTCTGGACCCACCGTCCGGAGGAAGCTGCGCGGCGGCTCGCGCTGCCGGACGACGCCTTCCTCGCGGAGCTCCAGTCCGCATTCGGGTTCCGACTCGGGCGGCTGCTGCGGGTCGGCGCGCGTCAGTCCTACGAGCTGGCGTTGTCGCGTTCCGAGCGCCACGTCGCGAGCCGCTTCGCGATCGCCGGCAATGCCGCCCAGGGCCTGCATCCGATCGCAGGCCAGGGCTTCAACCTTGGCTTGCGCGACGCCGCGAGCCTGGCCGAGGTCCTGGCCGACGCCCTGGCCGACGGGAGCACCGACGTCGGCGCCGATGATGCGCTCGACGTCTATGCCGGCTGGCGCGCCGAGGACCGCACGCGCATCGTTGCCTTCACGGACGGCCTGGTCCGGCTGTTCGGGACACCGCTCGGCGTGGTGCGCGGTCTGCGCAGCGTCGGGCTGCTCGCGTTCGACGCGTTGCCGCCGGCCAAGCGGGCGATGGCGCGCCTGAGCGTTGGCGCGGCCGGCCGGGTTCCGCGCCTCGCTCGCGGAGTGCCGCTCGAGGCGGCGCGACGATGAATGGTACGCGACGGTTCGACTTCGACGTCGTCGTGATCGGCGGCGGCATGGTCGGTGCGTGCTGCGCCGCGCTCGTCGCGCGGGAGGAGCCGCTCGCGCAATGGCGCGTGGCGATGGTCGAGCCCGTCGCGCCGAAGCCCCCGCGCGACGATTCGGTGGACCTGCGTGTCTCTGCGCTGTCGCGTGCGTCGCAACGCATCCTGCGGGCCGTAGGCGCGTGGGACGCGCTCGAAGACCGGGCGTGTCCGTACTCCGAAATGGTCGTCTGGGACGCTGCGAGCGCAGCGGATGCGCGCGATGCGCTGCATTTCTCCGCGGCGGAGACCGGTGAGCCGGATCTCGGCCACATCGTGGAGAACCTGCGCGTGCAGTGGACCCTGCACGAGTCGCGGCACGTCCGCGCGGTGACCCGGATCGGTGCCGGCCTCGAGGCGCTCGAGTTCGGGCCGGACGCAGTGCGCCTCACGCTGTCGGATGAGCGGCGCATCAGCTGCGGCCTCGTCATCGGGGCCGATGGCGGGCAGTCGCGCGTGCGTGAACTCTGCGGCATCGGCCGCGCGGGGTGGGCCTACGGACAGACGGCGGTGGTGGCGCACCTTCGCACCGAGCGGCCGCATCGACACACCGCGTGGCAGCGCTTCCTGCCGGACGGCCCGATCGCGCTGCTGCCGCTGCGCGACGGGCGGGTCTCGCTCGTCTGGACGACCACGCCTGCGCAGGCGGCCGAACTGCGCGAGGCCGACCCGCACCAGTTCTCGAGGCGCGTCGCCGAGGCGAGCGATCACGTGCTCGGTGCCATGGAGCTCGACGGTGCGCGCGAGGGATTCCCGCTCGCGCTCTGGCACGCAAGGGAGTACGTGCGGCCGCGCCTCGCGCTCGTGGGCGACGCCGCGCACACGATTCACCCGCTGGCCGGCCAGGGCGTCAATCTCGGGTTCCTGGATGCGGCCGCCCTCGTTCAGGTGCTGTCGAATGCCGAAGCGAGCGGGGGCGAGCCATTCGGCACCCGCGCCCTGCGCCGCTACGAACGCTGGCGCCGCAGCGAGAACGCGCTGATGCTCGGCACGACCGACACCATCAACCGCCTGTTCGGCGAGCGCAGCGTACCGGTCGCCGCAGCGCGCCGCCTCGGGATGTCCCTGGTCGCGAGCCAGCCGCTGCTCCGGCGTGTCCTGGTCGAACGTGCCCTCGGCCTCGCCGGCGACCTGCCGGTCCTCGTGACCGGTCGTCCCGCCCCTGCATGACCGGCGGGCAGCCGGCAGCGCAGGGACCTGTGAGTTGCGTCAGCCGTGCGCGTCCTGCCGCGGCCAGGCCGAGGCATCGACGGTCTCGCGATAGCCGTGCCAGCTGGCGTGCCCGATCAGGGGCAACGTGACGCCGAGCACGATCATCACGGCGGCGAAGCCCGACCCTCGATCGCGGCCGATGAGGAGCAGGGCAAAGCCCGGTGCCACCGCCAGCACGATGCAGCCCGCCCACACCGCCATCGCCGGCTTGTTGCGCAGGACCGCATTGACGCTCGTGACGACCGCCGTCACGGTGTCGACCCGGCGATCCACCAGCATCGGCAGCGCGAACGCGGCCGCCGCGAACACGATCACCGCGAAGATGGAGCCGACGGCGCTGCCGATACCGAAGAACGTCAGGTAGTCGCGCCAGCCTGCCGCGTCATTGACCGGGAAGAAGACGTGTATCGCTGATCCCGCACGTGCCCAGACCAGGAAGACGACCATCAGCATCAGTGCGAACACCATGAGGTTGCCGAACACGCGTCGCTCCTCCTGCAGGCAGCGACGCAGGGATGGCCGTTCGCCTTGCTCGAGCTGGCTGCTGATGACGTAGGTGCCGACCGCGAGCGCCGGTGCAACGAGGATGAAGCCCGACACCAGCGCGAGCAGTTCCCAGTAGCCGCCGAATTCGAGGGCAATGAAGGCGACGACCAGGCTCGCACCGACGACGGCGAGGCCGTAGCTGAGGCTCTGGCGGGGCGCCGACCACATGTCGCGCCAGCCGCGCCGGACCCATGCGAGCGGTGCCAGCGTCCGCAGCCGGTGGCAGGGCGCCACGAAGGGCATCGACGACTCCGGCGTGCCGGCTCCCTGCGTCATCGGCGCACACCCGGCCTACAGCGCGTCGATCTTGGCAGCGCAGATGAAGTCGTTCTCGGACAGGCCGCCCACCGAATGCGTCGAGTAGGTGACGCGACAGTAGTCGTAGCCGACCTCGAGGTCGGGATGGTGATCCTCGACGTGGGCGATCCAGGCGACGGCGTTGACGAACGCCATGGTGTGATGGAAATCGGCGAAGCCGAAGCTGCGTCGCAGGGAGCGGCCGTCCTCGGCAATCCGCCAGCCGACGGCGAGCTGCCCAAGGAGTCCCGCGGCCCGCGCCGCCTCGAGCGACGGCGTTCCGGGCGCGCACGCTGCGCACTTCCGCTCACGGAGTCCACTCATGGTTCGTCACCTCGCCGGATAGGTTCGTTCGACGTACTGCTCCACCAGCTGCTGGAATTCAGCTGCGATGTGCTCGCCCTTCAGTGTCGGTCCCTTCTCGCCGTCGACGTAGACTGGCGCGACTGGCCGCTCGCCGGTGCCGGGCAGGCTGATGCCGATGTTGGCGTGCTTGCTCTCGCCCGGCCCGTTGACGACGCAACCCATCACCGCGACGGTCATCCGCTCGACCCCCGGGTGGCGCTTGCGCCATTCGGGCATGCGCCGGCGCAGGTGCGACTGGATCGTCTGCGCGAGTTCCTGGAAGTACGTCGAGGTCGTGCGTCCGCAGCCGGGGCAGGCGACCACCATCGGTACGAACGAACGCAGGCCCATCGTCTGCAGGATCTCCTGGGCGACGATCACTTCCCTGGCGCGGTCACCGCCCGGCTCGGGCGTCAGCGACACGCGGATGGTGTCGCCGATGCCTTCCTGCAGCAGCACGCTCATTGCGGCCGTCGAGGCGACGATGCCCTTCGAGCCCATGCCGGCCTCCGTCAGGCCGAGGTGCAGCGGATAGTCGCAGCGCGCGGCGATGTTGCGATAGACGGCGATCAGGTCCTGCACGCCGCTCACCTTGCAGGAGATCACGATACGATCGTGGGCGAGACCGATCTCCTCGGCGCGGCGGGCGCTATCGAGCGCCGAGACGACGATCGCCTCGCGCATCACCTCCCGCGCGTCGAGTGGCTCCGCCCGTCGCGAGTTCTCGTCCATCAGCCGCGTCAGCAGCTCCTGGTCGAGGCTGCCCCAGTTCACCCCGATGCGCACCGGCTTCCCGTGGCGGCAGGCGATCTCGACCATCTCGGCGAACTGCGGGTCGCGCTTGCTGCCGCGGCCGACGTTGCCCGGATTGATGCGGTACTTCGCGAGGGCCGCCGCGCACGCGGGGTGCTCGCGCAGGAGCTTGTGGCCGTTGAAATGGAAGTCGCCCACCAGCGGCACGTCCACGTTGCTCCGGGCGAGTCGCTCGACGATGTGCGGCACGGCCGCTGCAGCCTGCTCGGTGTTGACCGTGACCCGCACGAGTTCCGAACCCGCCGCCGCCAGGGCCACGGCCTGCTGAACGGTTGCCTCGACGTCCGCGGTGTCGGTATTGGTCATGGACTGCACGACTACCGGGTGGGCACTGCCCACCGGCACGCGGCCGATGCGTACCGTCACGCTGCGTCGCCTGGAGATGTCGTTCATCGCCGAGCCGGGTCCGTCACGGGTCACTCGGCGGCCGGGCCGATACCTGCGGCCCCGCGCGCCGTGATCCAGCGGTCGACGTTCGATTCGAGCACGTCGAGCGGCACGGCGCCGCTGCCGAGCACCACGTCGTGGAATTCGCGCAGGTCGAACCGCGGTCCCAGCGCTGCGCTCGCCCGGGCCCGGAGTTCCTTGATCTTGAGCTCGCCGATCTTGTAGGCCAGGGCCTGCCCCGGCCAGGCGATGTAGCGGTCGATCTCGTTCACGATGTCGAGTTCGCTCTTGGCGGCATTGGCCTTGAAGAACTCGATCGCCTGCTCGCGCGTCCAGCGCTTGTAGTGGATTCCCGTGTCGACCACGAGCCGCACGGCGCGCCACATCTCGTAGGTCAGCTGTCCGAACTTGTCGTAGGGGTCGGAATACAGGCCCATTTCGTCACCGAGGCTCTCGCTGTAGAGGCCCCAGCCTTCCGTGAACGCGGTCGCCTCGAGCTGGCGCCGGAACCTCGGCAGCTCGCCGAGTTCCTGTCCGAGCGCGATCTGCAGGTGATGCCCGGGGACGGCCTCGTGCACCGAGAGCACCGGGATCTCGTAGGTCGGACGCTCCTCTGGCTTGTAGAGGTTGACGTAGTAGTAGCCCGCGCGACGTCCGTCGAGCGACGGTGCCTGATAGTAGGCCGTCGTCGTATCCGGTGCGACCTGGTCGGGAATCGGGCGCACGCCGTAGGGCATGCGCGGAAGGCGGCCGAAGTACTGCGGCAGGAGGGGATCGATGCGCTTCGACATCGCGAGGTACGCCTGCAGGAGCTGCTGCGGATCGCGATAGCGGAACCGCGGGTCGGTGCGCAGGAACCCGAGGAACTCACTGAAGGTCCCCTCGAATCCCACCTGCGCGATGACCTTTTCCATTTCAGTCCGGATGCGCGCGACTTCGGCGAGCCCGATTTCGTGCACCTGCTCCGCGCCGAGATCGGTCGTCGTGAACCACCGGACGCGGTTCCGGTACCAGTCTGCGCCGCCCGGCGTGTCCCAGACCCCTACAGTGGCGCGGCTCGCGGGCAGGTATTCCTGCTCGAAGAAAACCTGCAGGCGCCGGTAGGCCGGCACGACGGTGCTGGCGACGGCGCGCCGGGCCTCGGTCCGCAGGCGTTCCTGCTCGGCAGCCGGTATGCCCGGGGGCATCGTGCGGAACGGCGCGAAATACGGGCTCCCGTCGACGTCGGTGACCACCTGCTTCGCGATCTGGTCCGGCACGCGCTCCATGATGATGCGCGGCTGGACGAGGCCGCGACGCTTGCCCTCGCGCATCAGGGCGATGGTCTCGTCCACGTAGCGACCCACGCCTTCGAGCCGTGCGATCCAGTTCTCGAAGTCCCGGACGGTGGCGAAGGGCAGCAATTCGGCGATCTCGTGTGCGGTCTGCACGCCGCTGCGCTGCGTGACCGGCAGGTACTGCAGGCCCCATGCGTATGCGTCGACGTCGCCCTGGTACATGCGACGGAACAGCTCGCGGTCCAGCCGGTCGCCGTCCGCCAGGGAATCGGGCGAGATCGCCTCGAGTGTGCGCAGTACCTGCAGGTCCGCCGCGTGGCTTGCCGCGAGTGCGGTGCTGGACAGGTCCGGCCAGCGATCGTCGAAGCGATGATCGCCGAGGTAACTCGCGCGCAACGGGTTCTCGCGCAGGGCGCGCTCCCACTCGGCGTCGTAGAGCGCGGACAGTCGTTCGTCGCGCGCAGCCTTGTCCGCTGCCGCGTACACGGGCGACGCCGTGAAGACTGTCAGGACGACCAGGCTGAGGACTGCCGCGCGCATCGATCGCATCCCGGTTGGCGACTGGGCCGAGGATGTTCGGGCCCCCGGCGCCAAATGACAAGGCGGATCGCGCGCCTGCTGCGCTGGCCGAACCCGAACCGGTCGGTTAACATCGTCGGACCCATCGCAAGGCCCGTCCGGAGAGAGAGAAAGGGGACATTCCGTATTTCGCTGCCTGGCGCGACCGTGGCAGCCGGCGAATCCGGAATCTCCCTTTTTTCCGCCGAAGGCGCAACCCGCCCGGAAACGCTCAGGCAAAGGAACGGCGACGCCTGATGGGCTCTGGAGAGCGGCCCCCGCGAGGGGCCCACCGAAGGGGTGCGGCGCCGGATCATCGGCACCCGATCTCTCAGGTCACAGGACAGAGGGGCGGCAGGTCTTCAAGGGCCTGCCGCCTTTTTTTGTCGATGGTTACCGCGAAGCGGTGAAGGACACATGGGCCTGCGCACACCACTCTACGATACGCATCTGGCGGCCGGTGCCCGCATGGTGGACTTCGGGGGCTGGGACATGCCGGTCCACTACGGCTCCCAGATCGAGGAGCACCATGGCGTCCGGCGCGACGCGGGCATGTTCGACGTATCCCACATGTGCGTCGTCGACCTGCGGGGTCCGCGCGTCACGGAATTCCTGCGCCGACTGCTCGCCAACGACGTCGCCAAGCTGACCCAGGCCGGCAAGGCGCTCTACACGTGCATGCTGCGTGAACACGGCGGCATCATCGACGACCTGATCGTCTATTACATGGACGGCCAGTGGTTCCGCGCCGTCGTAAATGCCGGAACCCGCGAGAAAGATCTCGAATGGTTCCGCACGCATGCCGGAGGCTATGAGGTCTCGGTCGAGCCGCGCCTCGACCTGGCCATGATCGCCGTGCAGGGACCGAACGCCCGCCAGAAGGCCGCGGCGGCGCTCGACCCGGCGCTCGCATCGAGCGCACTCGACCTCGGGCCTTTCTTCGGCACCGCCGGCGACCGCTGGTTCGTCGCGCGCACCGGGTACACGGGCGAGGACGGCTGGGAAATCATGTTGCCCGCCGACGAGGCCGCCGCTTTCTGGGGCCGGCTGCAACACCAGGGTGTCATGCCCTGCGGCCTCGGGGCCCGGGACACGCTGCGCCTCGAAGCCGGCATGAATCTCTATGGCACGGACATGGACGAGAGCACTTCGCCGCTCGTCAGCGGCCTCGGCTGGACCATTGCCTGGGAGCCGCGCGACCGTGATTTCATAGGTCGCGAGGCCCTCACGGCGCAGAAGGCGCAGGGCGTCCCGTCGAAGCAGGTCGGTCTCCTGCTCGCCGACCGCGGCGTGCTGCGTTCCCACCAGAAGGTCATCGTCACCTCGGTCGGCGAAGGAGAGGTCACGAGCGGCACGTTCTCCCCGACACTCGAGCGCTCGATCGGCCTCGCACGCGTGCCCGCGCAGACCTCCGACCGGTGCGAGGTCGAGATCAGGGGCCGTTTGCTCGCGGCATCGGTCGTGCGGCCGCCGTTCGTCCGGCACGGCAAGGCCGCCATCCCACTCTAGGATTCATCGCGGAGGACACCATGAGCAAGATTCCCGCCGACCTGCGCTTTCTCAAGTCCCACGAGTGGGCGCGCCTCGAGGCCGACGGTACGGTCACCGTGGGCATCTCCGATCACGCGCAGCAGGCGCTGGGTGACCTCGTGTTCGCCGAGGTGCCGGAGGCGGGTCGACGCGTCGCGGCCGGCGAAGCCTGCGCCGTCGTCGAGTCGGTGAAAGCGGCCTCGGACGTCTACAGTCCCGTGAGCGGCGAAGTGATCGCCAGCAACGCGGACCTGGGCGGCCAGCCGGAACTCATCAACCAGGATCCCTATGGCGCGGGCTGGCTCATGCGTGTCCGTCCCGACGACAAGGCCCAGTTTGGCGCATTGCTCGACGCCAGGACCTACGAGGCGGCGCTCGCGGCGGAAACCCACTGACCGTCACGGTGCACCATGCCCTTCATTCCTCACACGGCCGACGATGTCCGCAACATGCTCGCCGCCGTCGGTGCGCGGGGCGTCGACGCGCTGTTCGACGAGATTCCGGCCGAGTTGCGCTCGCGTGCCCTCGACGGCATTCCGCCGGCGCTCACCGAAATGCAGGTCGGGCGCCTGATGTCGGAACGCGCGGCCCGCGACGGCCGGCACCTGAACTTCATCGGCGCCGGCGCCTACGAGCATCACGTGCCGGCCGCGGTGTGGGCCATCGTCACGCGCGGCGAGTTCTACAGCGCCTACACGCCGTACCAGGCGGAGGCGAGCCAGGGCACGCTGCAACTGCTGTACGAATACCAGTCGATGATGGCGAGCCTGACGGGCATGGATGCGTCGAATGCGTCGCTCTACGATGGAGCGACCGCACTCGCCGAGGCCTGCCTCATGGCGGTGCGCGCGCATCGCAGGTCCAGGTCCGCGCGCATCCTGCTGCCGGCCGCGCTCAACCCGACCTACCGCGAGGTGCTGCGCGCCATCGCCGGCAACCAGAACCTCGCCTTCGATCAGCTGCCCTACGACCCGAAGGGTGGACACACGACGACCGCGAGCCTCGAGAAGTACCGCGGCGAGGACATCACGGCGCTCGTCATCCAGCAGCCGAACTTCTTCGGCACGCTGGAGGACGTCGCGGCCCTCACCGACTGGGCCCACGCCGCCGGCATGCTCGTCATCGCGGTGGTCAATCCGGTGTCGCTCGCCGTGCTCGAGGCGCCTGGCGCCTGGGGTGCCAGGGGTGCGGACATCGTCTGCGGTGAAGGGCAGCCGCTCGGCGTGCCGCTCTCGTCCGGCGGCCCATACTTCGGCTTCATGACGACGCGCATGGAGCACATCCGCCAGATGCCGGGGCGCATCGTCGGCCGTACCGTCGACATGGACGGTCGCGTCGGGTTCACGCTCACGTTGCAGGCTCGCGAGCAGCACATCCGCCGCAGCAAGGCGACGTCGAACATCTGCACCAACCAGGGTCTGCTGGTCGCGGCGGCGACGATCTACATGTCGCTCGTCGGCCCGCACGGCCTCGCCCAGGTGGCCGCAACGTGCATGGAACGTACCGTGCAGCTCGTGGAGGCGCTCACCCGCGTGCCGGGCGTGCGGCTCGCGTTCGACCGGCCGCGATTCCACGAGGCGGTGCTGCTGCTCGACCGGCCGGTCGCCGGGGTCCTCGAGGCGCTGGCCGCACGCGGCATCGTCGGAGGCTGCGACGTGTCGGCGCGCCATCCGTCGCTCGGTCACGCGTTGCTGGTCTGCGCCACCGAGACCCGCACGCCGGACGACATCGACGCATACGCGCGCGCCCTCGGCGAGGTCATGACCGGCGCGGCCGCGGCCTGAGATCCGGGAGCACGACCATGCGCGAACCGCTGATTTTCGAGCATTCCCGGCCCGGCCGCAGCGCCGAGGCCCAGTACCCGTCCGGGCAGGCATCGGCCAGCGTTCCCGAGGCGCTGCGCCGCAGGCGCGCGCCGCTGCTGCCGGAAGTCTCCGAGCTCCAGGCGGTGCGGCATTTCACCCGGCTGTCGCAGCTCAACTTCTCCATCGACACGCACTTCTACCCGCTCGGGTCGTGCACGATGAAATACAACCCGCGGGCCTGTAACCAGTTCGCGATGCTGCCGGAGTTCCTCGGCCGGCACCCGCTCGCCCCCGACTCGACCGGGCAGGGCATCCTGCAGTGCCTGTTCGAGCTGCAGGAACTGCTGCAGGAAGTGACCGGCATGCGCGGTGTTTCGCTCACGCCGATGGCGGGTGCGCAGGGCGAGTATGCGGGCGTCGCCATGATGCGCGCCTACCATCGCTCGCGGAACGACCACGCGCGCACGGAGATCATCGTTCCCGACGCGGCGCATGGCACGAACCCGGCCACTGCGACGATGTGCGGCTGCACGGTGCGTGAGATCGCCTCGCTGCCGGATGGCGACATCGACGTAGACGCGCTGCGCGCCGCCGTCGGGCCGCAGACCGCGGGCATCATGCTCACCAACCCCTCGACGCTCGGCGTGTTCGAGCGGCGCATCCGCGAGGTGGCGGGCATCGTCCACGAGGCGGGCGGACTGCTCTATTACGACGGCGCGAACCTGAACGCGATCCTCGGCAAGGTGCGGCCGGGCGACATGGGTTTCGACGTCATCCACATGAACCTGCACAAGACCTTCTCCACGCCGCACGGTGGCGGCGGGCCGGGTTCCGGCGCGGTGGGCGTCAGCGAGCGGCTGCTGCCGTTCCTGCCGATCCCGGTCGTGGGCCGCGACGGCGATCGCCATCGCTGGCTCGACGAGCGCGACCTGCCACAGACGATCGGGCGCCTCTCGGCCTTCATGGGCAACACCGGCGTCCTGCTGCGCGCCTACGTCTACATGCGCATGCTCGGTCGCGAAGGCATGCACCGCGTGTCGGAGTTCGCCACCCTGAACGCGAATTACCTGATGGTGCGGCTCGCGGCCGCGGGCTTCGAACTCGCCTACCCCGGGCGGCGCGCGGGCCACGAGTTCATCGTCACGCTCAGGCGCGAGGCCCGTGACTTCGGCACCACGGCGATGGATTTCGCCAAGCGCCTGCTCGATTTCGGCTTCCACGCGCCGACGACGTACTTCCCGCTGCTCGTGCCCGAGTGCCTGCTCATCGAGCCCACCGAGACCGAGACGAAGGAGGAGCTCGATGCGTTCGTGGACGCGATGATCGCGATCCGCGAGGAGGCACAATCGGAACCGGCACGGCTCAAGGGTGCGCCGTACTCGCTGCCGGTGCGCCGGCTCGACGACGTGCGCGCCGCGAAGCAGCTCGACATCGCCTGGAAGCCCGCGTGACGGCGCTCATCTGCGGTTCCGTCGCGTTCGACACCGTCATGGTGTTCCCGGGCCGCTTCCGGGACCACATCCTCCCGGATCGCATCCACCTGCTGAACGTGTCGTTCCTGGTTCCGAGCATGCGCCGGGACTTCGGTGGCTGCGCGGGGAACATCGCCTACAACCTTGGCCTGCTCGGCGGCGCGGGCGCGCCCATGGCCACCGTCGGGCACGACATCGGGCCGTACGAGCAGTGGCTGCGCGACTGCGCCGTCGACCTCGCACACGTGCGCGTCATCGACGACGAGTACACGGCGCAGGCCTTCATCACGACGGACCTCGACGACAACCAGATCACCGCGTTCCATCCCGGCGCGATGAACCATGCGCACGTGAACCGCGTGCCCGAGCACGCGGGCATCACGCTCGGCGTCGTGGCGCCGGACGGTCGCGATGGCATGCTGCAGCATGCGGCGCAGTTCGCCGCGGCGGGCATCCCGATGCTCTTCGACCCCGGGCAGGGTCTGCCGATGTTCGACGGCGCCGAACTGCGTGACTTCATCGGCCAGGCGACATGGGTCGCCGTGAACGACTACGAAGGCCAGTTGCTCGCCGAGCGCACCGGCTGGTCGCACCGGGAAATTGCCGGCCGCGTCCGCGCGCTCATCATCACGAAGGGCGCGGCGGGCAGCGTGGTCCACGCGGATGGACGCGAGATCGCGATTCCTGCGGCGCGGCCCGAAGCCGTGGTCGACCCGACCGGTTGCGGCGACGCCTATCGCGCCGGCCTCATCTACGGCCTCGCGAACGGGCTCGACTGGGAGACGACCGGCCGGGTCGCCTCGCTCATGGGCGCCATCAAGATCGCCCACTCCGGCACGCAGCACCACGGCTTCACCATGGGCGAGTTCCGGGACCGGTTCCGCGCGGCGTTCGGGCACGCACTTTGAGCCGCGGGCGCACCCTGGCGCGCGCAGGTGCGTCGGCCGCGGCACTGCTGCTGGCGCTGCCCGCGGCGGCCGGGAACCCGGCCTGGGATCGGACCCTGTCGCGGGTCGCGCCATCCGTCGTCACGATCGAGATCGACCAGACCCGAGCCTTCGACACCGAGTGGAATCAGTCGAGCCAGGCCACCGGATTCGTCGTCGATGCGGAGCGCGGCCTGATCCTCACCAATCGCCACGTCGTGACCCCGGGACCCGTGGTCGCGACAGCGGTCTTCCAGAACCGCGAAGAGGTTGAGCTCGAGGCAGTCTACCGTGACCCGGTGCACGACTTCGGCGTCTATCGCTACGACCCGGCGCGGCTTCGATACATCCAGCCGGCTGCGCTGCCGCTCGCACCGGAAGGCGCACGCATCGGGACGGAGATCCGGGTGGTCGGCAACGACGCGGGCGAGCAGCTCTCGATCCTTGCCGGAACGCTGGCACGCCTCGACCGCGAGGCGCCGGACTACGGCGTCGGCAAGTACAACGATTTCAACACCTTCTATATCCAGGCGGCGTCGGGCACTTCCGGCGGATCGTCCGGGTCCCCCGTCATCGACATCGATGGCCGGGTCGTCGCGCTGAACGCAGGCGGCAGCACGGGTGCGGCCGCCAGTTTCTACCTGCCACTCGATCGCGTGGTGAGGGCGCTCGACCTGATCCGCCAAGGCCGGCCGATTGCGCGCGGGACGCTGCAGACCGTCTTCGGCTACACCCCGTACGACGAACTCGAGCGGCTCGGCCTGCGGCCGGAGACGCAGGCCCGGGCGCGTCGCGCGGCACCCGACCTCACGGGCATGCTGGTCGTACGCGAGGTCCAGCCGGGCTCCCAGGCCGAGGGCAAGCTGCAGCCGGGGGACATTCTCGTCCGAGTGAATGGCGAGCTCGTCACGACGTTCACGCCGCTCGAGCAGGTACTCGACGACTCGGTCGGCAGGCAGGTGACCGTACAGGTCGAGCGGGGCGGGGAGCTCATCGAGCAGCGCCTCGAGGTGCAGGACCTGCACGCCATCACGCCGGCCGAGTATCTCGAGTTCGGCGATGCCGTCGTGCACGGCCTGTCCTACCAGATGGCACGGCACTTCAATGCGCCGGTGCAGGGAGTCTTCGTCGCCAATCCGGGCTATGCACTCGGCGCGGCCGGCATTCCACGCGGGGCCCTCATCACCGCGGTCGCAGGCAAGCCGGTGGCGACCCTCGAGGACTTCGCGCTCGCAGTCGCGAGCCTCCCCGACGGCGGCAAGGCGCCGCTGCGCTACACGACGCTGGACGACCCCACGGGCACGCAGACGCGCGTCATGCGCATGGACCGGCGCTGGTTCCCGGCGCGCCGGTGCCGCCGCGACGATGCGACCGGCTACTGGCCGTGCAGGGACCTCGACGACGGCCCGGCGGCGGCGCCACCGATTGCGGCGACCACCAGCTTCGTCGCGAGTGGCGACAGGCTCGCCGATCGTCTCGCGCCTTCGCTGGTGCTCGTGAACTTCGACATGCCGTTCTCGGTGGAGGGCGTCACCGAGCGTAACTATCACGGCACCGGCCTCATCGTCGATCGTGACGCCGGGCTCGTCGCCGTGGATCGCAACACCGTGCCCGTGGCGGTGGGCGACGTGCGCCTCACCTTCGCCGGTTCCGTCGAAGTGCGGGGGCGCGTCGAGTACGTCCACCCCACGCACAACGTGGCGATCCTGTCGTTCGATCCGGCGCTGCTTGGCGCGACGCCGATCCGCGGCGCGGGTTTCGATACGACCGGGCTCGAGCCGGGCGAGGCCGTGACCGTGGTCGGGCTCGGCAGCGACTCGCGCGTCCGCTCGCTCGCGACCAAGGTCGCCTCGGTCGACGACGTGAGCTTCCCGCTGTCGCGCACGCTGCAGTTCCGCGAAGCGAACCTGGAGGTCGCGAGCCTCGTCAACCCGCCGACCGACTTCGACGGCGTGATCGTGGGCAGTGACGGCCGGGTACGCGCGATGTGGTCGAGTTTCGCGACGGAGAGCGGCCGGGACGTCGTGCAGATCAACCGCGGGCTGCCGATCGAGATCGTCACCGAGGCGGTCGACGCACTGCGCGCGGGTCGCCCGTTGTACTCGCTCGAGGCCGAGTTCGAAGCGGTGCCGGTCTCGGTTGCCCGCAAGCTCGGCCTGACGGACGAGTGGGTGCGCAGGATCGAGGCGCACGATGGACCGCACCGGCAGGTGCTGAGCGTCGCGCGGGTGGTGGCCGGATCGCCGGCGGCGGAATCGCTGCGGGAGGGGGACCTGCTCCTCGCCGTCGACGGCAAGGTCGTGAACCGCTTCCGCGAGGTCGAGCGCGCAATGCGCGCGGAAGCCGTCGACGTGACCATCCTGCGCGACGGGCGGGAGGAGGTGCTGCGGATCGCGACGGCCAGGCTCGGCGGCCACGACATCGACCGGTTGCTCCTCTGGGCGGGCGCGGTCCTGCACGCGCCGCATCGCGCCATGGCGGCGCAGCGTGGCATTCCGCCCGAGGGCGTGTTCGTGGCGTACTTCGCCTATGGTTCTCCTGCGACGCGCTACGAACTGTTCGCCGGCCGCCGCATCGTCGAGGTCGACGGGCGGGCCACGCCCGACCTCGACGCGTTCATTGCCACCGTGCGCGGGCGCGCCGATCGTTCGTCGGTACGGCTCAAGACCATCACCTGGAACGGCTCCGTCGAAGTGATCACGCTCAAGCTCGATGAGCACTACTGGCCGGCCTACGAACTCGTGCGTGGTCCGGCAGGGTGGCAGCGCCGCCCCATCGACTGAATCCGGCAACCGAGGAGCCGGACACAACCTCACGCGAGCGGCGCCCGTACATTGTCGCTATCATTTGCGAATGGTCACGGCGCGGCTTCCACAGGCTGAGATCGATCGCGCGGTCGACGTGCTGCGCGCGGGCGGCGTCGTCGCGTTTCCGACCGAAACCGTCTATGGCCTGGGCGCGGACGCGCAGAACCCCGATGCGGTGCGCAAGGTCTTCGAGCTGAAGGGACGACCTGCCACCCACCCGCTGATCGTGCACATCGAGCACCCGCGGATGCTCGAGCGCTGGGCCCTCAGCGTTTCTCCCGCGGCGAGCGCGCTGGCGGAACGGTTCTGGCCCGGCCCGCTCACGCTGGTGCTGCGACGCGCGCCTGCCGTGGATCGTGCCATCACCGGTGGCCAGGACACTGTCGCAATCCGTGTCCCGGGGCACCCCGTCGCCCAGCAGTTGCTGCGGGCATTCGGCAGCGGCATCGCCGCGCCGTCCGCCAACCGCTACGGCCGCGTGAGCCCGACACGGGCCGAGCACGTGCGCGAGGAGTTCGGCGACGCGCTCGAAGTCATACTCGACGGAGGCGACTGCAAGTTCGGACTCGAGTCGACGATCGTCTCCTGCGTCGACGAGGTGCCGCGCGTTCTGCGGCCCGGTCTCATCACGCTGACGCAGCTGCGCGCGGTGGTTCCCGGAGTCCAGGGCGCACAGGGCACGGAGGCGCCGCGCGTCCCGGGGTCCGACGCGAAGCACTATGCGCCTGCGACGCCGCTCAGCATCGTGAACAGCCGCACGCTGGAGGAGGTCGTGTCGCAGCTCACGGTCGAGCACGAGCGCGTGGCGGTGCTGGCCACCCGCCCACCGCGTCACGCAAACAAGTTCATGACGTGGATCAACGCCGGGCGCCGCGCGGACCATTACGCGCGCGAACTGTACGTGAACCTGCGCACGCTCGACCGGTCCGGCGCACGGGAGATCCTGGTCGAGGAGGTTCCGCCGGGGGAATCCTGGGACGCCGTGCGTGACAGGCTCAGGCGGGCGGCGTCCGCGGAGAACGTGGTCACGGTGGATCCCGACATCGCGGCACTGCGCGCCGATTTCGGCGAGGACCTCGGCTAGCCGTGGCGGCGCGGCTGAGTGATGCCCTCCTGCGCCGGCTCGCGGCACGGCACGGGACGCCGCTCCTCGTGGTCGATTGCGCGGTGGTGCGCCGGCAGTACCGCGCGCTGGCGGCGGCGCTGCCGGGTGTCGAGCTCTTCTATGCCTTGAAGCCGTTGCCCTGCGCCGAGGTCGTGGCGACCCTGCGCGATCTCGGGGCCGGTTTCGACGTGGCGACCAGCGGCGAGATCGCCCTCGTGGCCTCGCAGGGCGTTGCGGCGCAGCGTTGCATCCATACGCATCCGGTGAAGCGCGACGCGGACATCGGGCGGGCGCTGCGCTTCGGCATACGCAGGTTCGTGGTGGACAACCCGGACGAGCTGCGCAAGTTCGCGAAGTACCGGCGACGGGCCGAAGTCCTGATCCGGGTCTCATTCCGCAATCCGGCCGCGGTGGTCGACCTGTCGCGCAAGTTCGGCTGCGAGCCGGCGGCCGTGCGCACGCTGCTCGCGCTCGCGCGGACCCTCGGCGTGACGGTACGCGGCCTGTCGTTCCACGTCGGTTCGCAGGTCGCGGACGCGTCCAAGTACGTCGAGGCGATCGATGCCTGCCGGGAGATCCTCGGGGATGCGCGACGCGAAGGCCACCACGCGCTCGACACGCTCGACATCGGCGGCGGATTTCCGATCGCCTACGGCGGGCGCCTGCCGTCGATCCGTGAATTCTGCCGGCCCATCCGGCGCGAACTGCGCTCGCTGCCGCGCGGGACGCGCATCCTCGCCGAGCCGGGGCGCTTCATCGCGGGTCCGGCCGGGACCTGCGTTGCGGCCGTCGTGGGCCGCGCGCAGCGCGAGGGGCGCTGGTGGTATTACCTCGACGACGGGCTCTACGGATCATTCAGCGGCCAGCTGTACGACCACGCCGTGTACCCGATCGATTGCCTCGGCCGGCCGGGAGCGCGACACCCGAGCGTGCTCGCGGGCCCGACCTGCGACAGCATCGACGTGGTCCGGGAAGACATCCCGCTGCCCGGGCTCGAGGTCGGTGACCTGCTCCTGGGCCGCATGATGGGTGCATATACGTCGGCAACGGCCACGGATTTCAACTTCATTCCCAGGGCCCGGCTCGTGGCCGTGAACCAGGGCGCGCGGAGCCGGCTTGCAGATTGACATCCTCGACCACGTCGCGGGCGCCCGCGACGCGCGCGGCATCGCCGTCGTCATCGATGTGTTCCGCGCCTTCACGGTGGCGCCCCACGCTTTCGACGCGGGCGCTGCACGTGTCCTGCCAGCCGGTGAGGTGGAGGAGGCGCTCGAACTCGGCCGCCGGATCCCCGGCGCGGTCCTCGCGGGCGAACGAAATGCGCGCCGACTCCCGGGTTTCGACGCCGGCAATTCACCGACGGAGATCCGCGCACTCGACCTGCGCGGCAAGGTACTGGTGCACACCACCCACGCCGGCACCCAGGGCCTCGTCAACGCCCGTGATGCGGACGAGGTGCTCACCGGTGCTTTCGTCAACCTCTCGGCGGTCGGTCGCTACCTCGCGGCTCGCGCACCGCGTCGCGTGTCGCTGGTCCGCATGGGCCACGAGGCGCGGGAGCGGTGCGCCGAGGACGATCTCTACGCCGAATGCCTGCGACGCGTCCTGCAGGGCGAACCGGCGCCACTCGGCGAGGTGCGCGATCGATTGCGCGATGCCCCGGCGGCCCGCAAGTTCTTCGACCCTGCCTGCGACTGGGCACCCCTGGCCGATTTCGACTACTGCACCGAAGTCGATCGATTCGATTTCGTCCTGCGGCTGGAGCGAAAGCCCGGCGGGCCGGTCGAACTCGCGCGCATCGAGGTACCCGCGTGAACGCGCCGGCGGGCCCGGGACTCGAACCCCTCGGCATACCCCTCGAGTTCCTGCTGTTCGGCCTCACGCTCGCGGGCGTCGCGCTCTTCCACCTCCGGACGCTCGAGGTCGCGCTCGCCGGGCTCGCAACCATCCTCGCCTACAAGCTCGCATTCACGGGTATCCACGGCGTCGCGGGCTTCGCCGGCCTCGCGCAGCACCTGGCCGGCGAGTGGGTGGTACTCGTCAACCTGTTCGGCCTGCTGATGGGATTTGCGCTGCTGTCGCGCCATTTCGAGGAAAGCCGCATCCCGGACGTCCTGCCGCGACTCCTGCCCGACGACTGGCGCGGCGGATTCGTGCTGCTGGTGCTGGTCTTCGTTCTGTCGAGCTTCCTCGACAACATCGCCGCGGCGCTGATCGGCGGTACCGTTGCGGCGGCCGTGTACCGCCGCCGGGTGCACATCGGCTATCTCGCGGCCCTCGTGGCCGCATCGAATGCCGGCGGTTCCGGCAGCGTCGTCGGCGACACGACGACGACCATGATGTGGATCGACGGCGTGAGTCCACTCGACGTGCTGCACGCGTACGTGGCCGCCGGTGCAGCCCTGCTCGTGTTCGGCGTGCCGGCGTCGCTGCAGCAGCAGCGGCATTCGCCCATCGTCAGTGATGCGGCGCAGGACGTGCGGATCGACTGGACGCGGGTCGCGGTCGTGGCGCTCATCCTGGCCTCCGCGATCGCGGTCAACGTGACCGTCAACGTGTCGTTTCCGGAGCGGGCCGACCGGTTTCCCTTCATTGGCGCCGCCGTCTGGCTGGCACTGCTGCTCGCCAGCCCGGCGCGCCGGCCGGACTGGTCCGTGATGCCCGCGACACTGCGCGGCACGACGTTCCTGCTGTCGCTGGTCCTGGCCGCATCGCTGATGCCAGTGGAACGCCTGCCGCCGGCGTCGTGGGAAACCGCGCTGGGACTCGGGTTCGTTTCGGCCGTCTTCGACAACATTCCGCTGACGAAACTGGCGCTCGAACAGGGCGGATACGACTGGGGCATGCTTGCCTACGCGGTGGGCTTCGGCGGATCGATGATCTGGTTCGGGTCGTCGGCGGGCGTGGCGATCACGAACCTGTTTCCCGAGGGTCGCTCGGTGGGCGGCTGGCTCAAGGCCGGCTGGCATGTCGCGCTCGGTTACGTCGTCGGGTTCTTCGTGATGCTCGCCGTCGTCGGGTGGCAGCCGCACGAACCGCACAAGGACCGGACCGGGTTGCCGCACGCCGCCGGTACCGTGATCGAGGAGTCGCCATGATCCGCAACATCGTCTTCGACGTCGGCGGAGTGCTGCTGAGACTCCGCTACCAGGGTTTCGTCGACTACCTGAGCGAGGCGGGCGTCGACACCTCGGACCTCCCGGCGTGGATGGCCCGCACGGACCTGGAGGCGCACGAGCGCGGCGAGATCGCGGGCGCCGAGTTTCTCGAGCGCATGGCGGGAATGGCGCGCCGGCCGATTGACCTTCGCGAGCTCGAACATCACTGGCTCGATCTGTTCGAGAAGGCGGACGACATGTTCGATCTCGCCGGGGGCCTGATGGATCGCTACCGGGTCTTCCTGCTCTCGAACGTGGGAGACCTGCACTGGCGACACCTCGATGCGCAGTACGGGCTCGAGCGCCTGACGCACGGCGCCATCGCGTCGTACCAGGTCGGCAGCGCGAAACCGTCCGCCTCGATCTACCGCGAGGCCGAACGCCGCTTCGGGCTCGAACCACCGGTCACCGTGTTCATCGACGACCTGCCGCCGAACGTGGCGGGCGCCCAGGCCTGCGGCTGGCATGCAATCTGCCATCGGCGTGCGGCCGACACCTGCCGGCAGCTGCGCGAGCTGGGCGTCGCATTGCCCGCTGCGTTCGCGCAGGACTGACCGTGCAGGCGCCGCCCGTCAGCAGGGCCTCCAGCATGTTCGCCCGGTGAGCACTGCCATCCACCGTCGCGTGGCGGCCTGCCGAGATGGCGCGGACCCGACGCTCATTGCGCGGATGACGTCGGGCTGGGCGGTCATGGGCGATCCGCAGGTGATGAGAGGCTACTGCCTGCTGCTGCCGGACCCGGTCGTGCCGCACCTCAACGCGATGCCGCGGGCCGCACAGGCCGCGTTCCTTGCGGACATGGCGCGCCTCGGGCAGGCGTTGCAGGCGGTCACCGGCGCGCTGCGGGTCAACTACGCGATGCTCGGCAATCTCGAGCCCGCGCTGCACGCCCATCTCTTTCCCCGACAGGCCAGCGAACCGGCCGGATTGCGCACGGCGCATCCGTGGGCCTGGGACTGGTCGCGGGCACGGGCCTTCGACCCCGCGGTGGACGGCGAACTGCAGCGTGCCCTGCGGGCCTGCCTCGAGGCACCGTGCCCGGTGTGAGCGGCGTCGAGTATCTGCACGAATCCGTTACGTCCGGACTGGCGCTGCCGCCGCGACGCGCTAGCCTAGGGTCATGGACGGCCTGCGAACGCTGTGCCCGCTGCTCGTCGCGGTGACGGGCGTCGCCTGTGCCGCCGCAGCGGGCGGTGCCGCCGCACAGGCCTACCGGTACAAGGACGGGAACGGCCACTGGGTATACACCGACCGGCCGCCGCCGGCCGTGCTCGCGATGGAGTCCGTCGACCTGCCTGCCGGAGCGGCTGCGCCCCGCATGCTGGTCGTGCCACGCTCCGTGAGCGGCCGGATCGCGATGGTCGCGGTGAACGAGTGCGAATGCCCGGTCGAGTTCGGCATCAAGGTCTCCGGCGGCGATGGCCGCGCGCGGACGGCGAGGCAGGTCGTGCCGGCGCGCTCCGAAGCGGTGCTGCTCGAAGTGCCCGCGCCACCCGGGACCGGCGAGATCGCCTTCGACTACGGCTACGTCGTCGGCGAGCCCGGCGTCACGCACGCGCCGGCGCGGCCGTACCGGGCGCCATTCGGCCTCGCACAGGCCTTCACGGTGTCGCAGGCCCCGCCAGACGCGGTGACGCACCGCGATCTCGCGAACCGCAATGCCGTCGACATCGCCATGCCCGTCGGCACTGCGGTGCACGCGGCGCGCGACGGGCGCGTGATCAACGTGGCACACAAGTTCTTCCGCGGCGGGCTCGCGACCGAGAACCGCGACGAGGCGAACTTCGTGCAGGTGCTGCACGACGACGGCACGACGGCCATCTATGCCCACCTGCAGATGGACACGATCCGCGTGCGGCCGGGGCAGCGACTGCAGCGCGGGGAGTACATCGCCAACTCCGGCAACACCGGCTTCTCGAGCGGGCCACACCTGCACTTCGTGGTGCTGCGCAACGTCGGTCTGCGCAGCGAGTCGGTGCCCGTGCAGTTCGCCGGGCCGGGCGACGCGGGGGTGACGCCGCAGACGGGGCACGTGCTGACGGCTCACTGAACCGTCATCGTCCGCTGCCCTTCAGGGATCTCAGCAGATCGCCCAGCGTGTCGAGCGGCGGCGAGCAGGTCGTGCCGCGGCACAGGTAGGCGACGGTGTGATCGAGCGGTGCCTTCTCCGCGAGCCCGGCGGGCAATCCGCTCGCATCCGCGGGAATCGCGAGCACGATGCGTCGCGGGTCGTACAGCTTGTCGAGTTCGAAGCGCCACGCAGCGAGGTCGTCCGAGGATCCTCGCAGGATCACGATGGCCGGTGGCTCGGTGAGGTCGTCGAGGGCCATGAGCAGGCTCGGGTGCCCGACCGGATGCCGCTCGATCGCGGCCCAGGCGGACCGCAGGCAGCGCTCGGCGGCATCGAGGTAGCGCGTTTCGCCGAGCAGGTAACCGAGGCGCACGAGCAGGCGGGCTGCGACGCCATTGCCGGCCGGCGTGGCGTCATCGCCGAAAATCTTCGGCCGCAGGATCAGCTGCTCGTGATCGTCCGCCGTGAAGAAGAAGCCGCCGGCCTGACCGTCCTCGAAGTGCTGCAGCATCGCCTCCGCGAGCTCGATGGCCCACTGGAACCAGGGACCGTGCCAGTGCACCTGGGCGAGCTCGAGCAGGCCCCAGGCCAGGAATGCGTGGTCGTCGAGGTAGGCCGGGAATCGCGACCGACCATCCGTGTGCGCGGCGAGCAGGCGTCCCTCGAACCAGCACTGCTCGTGCAGGATCCCGGCGGCGCGCGATGCGGCCTCGACATACTCGCCGCGCCCAAGTGCGCGGGCCGCCGCAGCCAGCCCCGCAATCGAGAGCCCATTCCAGCCGGTCAGGATCTTCTGGTCGCGCAGCGGCCACACCCGGCCCGTCCGTGCATCGAGCAGCCTCGCGCGTGCCGCATCGAGGAGCGCGGTGGCCTCGTCCTCACCGAGGCCGGTCTCCTCCGCGACCTGCGTCATCGACTTGAAAGCATGCAGGTGCCAGCGGCCTTCGAAATTGGCGTCGCGCTCGAGCCCGAAGCGCCTCGAGAACACCTCGTACTGCTGTGGGTCGAGCAGGGCACTCACCTCGTCGCGCGCCCACACGTAGAACCTCCCTTCGTGTCCCTCGGAGTCCGCGTCGAGTGCCGCATAGAAGCCACCGGCGGGGTGTTCCATCTCGCGCAGGAGCCAGGCGGCCGTTTCCGCCGTGACGCGACGGAACAGCGGTTCGCCCGTCGCGACCGCGGCTTGCGCGACGACGCCGAGCAGCAGGCCGTTGTCGTACAGCATCTTCTCGAAGTGAGGGATCATCCAGTAGGGATCGACGGAGTAGCGGCAGTAGCCGCCGCCGAGCTGGTCGTAGAGCCCCCCTTCGGACATGCGCGTGATCGTCAGTGTCGCCATGAACAGTGCCTGGAGGTCCGGCTGCTCCGAATCGGCAGACGCGCGCCACGTCCGCAGCAGGAACTCGAGGTTCATCGGGTGCGGGAACTTGGGCGCATCGCCGAAGCCGCCGTAGCGCCCATCGAAATCGTGCTGCAGCGCCGTCCGTGCCGCCGCGATCGGCGCCCGCGACAAGGCCTGGTCGCCGGGTGCCGGCGGCGGCAGGAGCTCGCCAAATGCGGTGACGAGAGCTTCGCCCTGCCGATGGATCTCCGGCTCGTGCTGGCGGTAATAATCCGCGACCCGCTGCAGCACGTCGCGGAAGGCCGGCATTCCGTACCTCGTCTCCGCCGGAATGTACGTGCCGCCGAAGAACGGGCGCCGATCGTAGGGGGACAGGAACATGGTGAGCGGCCAGCCGCCACCACGCTGCGTCAGCAACTGGAAGGCGGTCTGGTAGATGCGGTCGAGGTCGGGACGCTCCTCGCGATCGACCTTGACGTTCACGAACAGGTCGTTCATCAGCGCGGCCGTGGCTTCGTCCTCGAAGGACTCGTGCGCCATGACGTGGCACCAGTGACAGGCCGAGTAGCCGATCGAAAGCAGGATCGGCTTGTTCGAGCTCCGCGCGAGGCGCAGCGCCTCAGGGCCCCACGGATGCCAGTCCACCGGGTTCGCGGCGTGCTGCAGGAGATAGGGGCTCGTCTCGTTCGCGAGCCGGTTGCGCAGTGCCCGAAGGCGGTCGGTGTCCATGGGAGTCCGCGATACTCGTCTAGAATGCCGGCACTATATCGGAACGAGACGCCGGCGATGACCCACCCTCCCGACGCGCACGGCGACGGCCGCAGCTTGCCCGAGCTGCGCCTGAAACCCCGGGAGGACCGGCGGCTCGCTGCCGGACACCTCTGGGTGTTCAGCAACGAGGTCGATACGCTGCGGACGCCGCTCTCCACGTTCGAACCGGGTGCGCTCTGCCGCGTCATCGGCCATCGCGAACAGTTCCTCGGCTTCGCGTACGTCAACCCGCGGGCGCTCATCTGCGCGCGCATTCTGGGTCGCGACGGGCGGTTTCCGCCCGGGAAGTCCCTGTTCGTGCATCGCCTGCAGGTGGCGCTCGCCCTGCGCGAGCGCCTGCACGCGGCGCCGTACTACCGGCTCGTGTACGGGGAATCGGACGGGCTGCCCGGCCTCGTGCTCGACCGCTACGGTGACGTGGTCGTGGGGCAGATCGGAACCGCGGGCATGGAGGCGATGAGGGGCGATCTGCTGGCGGCGGTCGAGAAGGTCGTGGCACCGGCGGCGTTCGTCTGGAAGAACGACTCGGGCATCCGCGAACTCGAGGGACTTTCGACGTATGTCGAAACGGCGCTTGGCGATCCGGCCGATCATGCGATCGTCGAGGAGAACGGCGTGCGCTTCGAGGTGCCGATCGGCGCGGGGCAGAAGACGGGCTGGTTCTTCGACCAGGCGGCGAACCGGCGTGCGCTGCTCAAGTACGTCCCGGGAATGCGCGTGCTCGACGTGTTCAGCTACCTCGGCGCCTGGGGGCTCGCGGCGGCCAGGGCCGGTGCACGCGAGGTCGTGTGCGTGGATTCGTCGGCACCGGCACTCGAACTGCTGCAGCGATCCGCGGCCGCCAACGACCTCCCGGTCCGCACCGAGCGCGGTGATGCGTTCGATGTGCTCATGGCACTCCGTGAAGCGGGCCAGAAGTTCGACGTCGTGGTGGTCGACCCGCCCGCCTTCATCAAGCGACGACGCGAAATGCCGAAAGGGCGGGCGGCGTATCGCAAGCTCAACCAGCTCGCGATGCAGCTCCTGCCGCGCGATGGCATCCTCGTCTCCTGCTCGTGCTCGCACCACCTCGCGCAGGACGATCTCATCGACACGATCCAGCAGGCCGCGCGCCACCTTGGCCGCTTCGCCCAGATCGTCGAGGTGGGAGGTCATGCGCCCGATCACCCGATCCACCCGGCGATCCCCGAGACGCGTTACCTCAAGGCTCTGTTCTGCCGCGTGGTGCAGGAGTGAGGTGCCGCTGTCGTCGGCGTCGATCGATGTCACCCGCGGGAAGCGGGCGGGGCGCGAGCGATCCGCGCTAGAATTCCCGGTCCATGTTCGTCTACTCCCACCCCGACCCCATCGCGATCTCGCTCGGCCCCGTGCACGTGCGCTGGTACGGCCTCATGTACCTGCTCGGATTCCTCGCCGGTTGGTGGCTCGCGCGGCGACGCGCGGCGCAGCCGTCCTCGACGTGGACGCCCGCAGAGGTCGACGACCTCATCTTCTTCTGCGCGGTGGGCGTGATCCTGGGTGGCCGGCTTGGCTGGATGCTCATCTACGGGACGGAGCGGATCCTCGCCGATCCTCTGGGGATCTTCCGCATCTGGGAAGGCGGCATGTCGTTCCACGGCGGCCTGGTCGGTGTCCTCGTCGCACTCGCGGTGTTCGCGGGCCGCCGCAACCGGAAGGTGGGCGACGTGTTCGATTTCACGGCACCGCTGCCGGCCATCGGCTTCGGCGCAGGCCGCATCGGCAACTTCATCAACGGGGAACTCTGGGGCAAGCCGACGGACGTTCCCTGGGCCGTCGTGGTCGACGGGGTCGCCCTGCATCCGTCGCAGCTCTACGAGGCGCTCCTCGAGGGGCTCGTGCTGTTCGCGATCCTGTGGTGGTTCACGGCGAAGCCCCGGCCGAGGCTCGCGCCGTCGGGCCTCTTCCTCGCGTGTTACGGCGTGTTCCGCTTCGCGGTCGAGTTCGTGCGCGTGCCGGACGAGAATCGCGGCTACCTGCTCCTCGACTGGGTGACGATGGGGCAGATCCTGTCGTTGCCGATGATCGTCGCGGGGCTCTGGATGCTGGCGCGCGCCTATCGCCGCGACGAGCCCTCGGGCAACTATCGCTGAGACATGCGCCAGTACCTCGACCTGATGCGCCACCTGCTCGAGCACGGTGCGCGCAAGACCGACCGCACCGGCACGGGCACGCTCGCCACCTTCGGCTGGCAGATGCGTTTCGATCTCGCCGCGGGCTTTCCGCTCGTGACGACCAAGAAGCTGCATCTCAGGTCCATCGTGCACGAACTGCTGTGGTTCCTGCGCGGCGAGACCAACGTGCGCTACCTGCGCGAGCACGGCGTGACGATCTGGGACGAGTGGGCGGATGCGGACGGCGAACTCGGGCCGGTGTACGGCGTGCAGTGGCGGGCATGGCGCGGCGCGGACGGTCGCACGATCGACCAGGTCGCCGCGGCCGTCGAGCTGCTGAAGCGCGACCCGCATTCGCGCCGCATCGTCGTGAACGCCTGGAACGTCGCCGAACTCGACCGGATGGCGCTCACGCCCTGCCACGCGCTCTTCCAGTTCTACGTCGCGGAAGGCCGGCTCTCCTGCCAGCTCTACCAGCGCAGCGCCGACGTCTTCCTCGGCGTGCCATTCAATATCGCATCCTATGCGCTCCTGACCCACATGATGGCGCAGCAGTGCGACCTGCTGCCTGGTGAGTTCATCTGGACGGGCGGCGACTGCCACCTGTACCTGAACCACCTCGAGCAGGCGCGGCTGCAGCTCGCGCGCGATCCGCTGGTCCTGCCGCGCCTCGTCCTTCGCCGGCGGCCGCCGACGATCTTCGACTACTGCTTCGAGGACCTCGAAATCGCCGGCTACGAAGCCCATCCCGCGATCAAGGCGCCCATTGCCGTATGAAAGCCACTCGCAAGTCCCGCGGCGCACGCAAGCCCGCGCATCCGCACCACGCGCACATGCGCCACGCGGTGCGCAAGGCCGTCGTGCCCGCGGCGCCGTCGCTCTACGAGGTCCGCCGCTCGCGCATCCACGGCAGTGGCGTCTACGCGGTGCGGCCGATCAGGAAGGGCACGCGGGTCGTCGAGTATCTCGGGGACCGGATCTCGCACGAGGAGGCGGATGCCCGCTACTCCGCGAAGGGACAGGACGACGGTCACACGTTCCTGTTCGTCGTCGATGAGGATACCGTGATCGATGCGGGCGTCGGCGGCAACGACGCGCGCTTCATCAACCACTCGTGCGCGCCCAACTGCGACACGGTGATCGAGGGCGGCCGCATCTACATCGAGGCGCTGCGCAACATCGACCCGGGCGAGGAACTGGGCTACGAGTACGGCCTCACCTGGGAGACCACGGACGACCCCGGCGAACTCGCGAATTACGCTTGCCGCTGCGGGGCACCCGGGTGCCGCGGCACGATGCTCGACCCGGTGCCACTCGACGAGAAGTGCAAGCCGCGCAGCGGCAAGCGCGGGCGCAGGGCGGGCGGGCGCCGCAAGGGTCGCGGGTGACCCGCGTTTCGATCCTCGTCGCGACGGACGATCGCGGCGGCATCGGCTGCGAAGGACGACTGCCCTGGCGCCTGCCCGAGGACCTGCGGCGTTTCAAGGCGCTCACCATGGGCAAGCCGATCGTGATGGGGAGGCGGACCTGGGATTCGCTCGGCCGCGCGTTGCCCGGCCGGCACAACATCGTGGTATCGCGCGGGACCGGGATCGCGGCCGCCGGTGCGACGTTCGTGTCCTCGCTGCCCGCGGCTTTCGGGGCGGCGGGCGACGTGGACGAGGTTTGCGTCATCGGCGGCGGGGAGATCTACCGGCTCGCGCTGCCAGTCGCGGACGTGATTCACCTGACGCGCGTGCATGCAGTGGTCGACGCAGACACATTCTT
>JAGOXN010000257.1 GCA_018059685.1 Steroidobacteraceae bacterium
CGTCAGGCTGCGCAGGACCGCATAGCCCGGCAACTTCCCCGTCAGCGTCAATTCCGCACGGTCGCGGATCGAGCGCCCCGCGCGAGTCCTCACCGCGGCCCCGACCGCGAAGCTGACCGCCAGCACCACGAGTGCAGACAGCAGCGTGCCGGCCGGAAGCCAGTCCGGCAACAGTGCCCTGATCGGCTCCAGCAGGTTCACCAGCGCCTTCAGGGTCTTGAGCAGCAGCACAACGGCCAGGTAGACCGGCAGCACGATGAGCAGGCCGCCCACCAGCGTGCTGGCGACGAATTCACGCAGATACTTCATTGCCTCGCCTCTGCAGTGCGCCCGAAGAACTTACTCGCGCCGTCGTGCATGGGAATCGTGATGCCGGTGCGGGCCCGCTCCTTCGACAGGCGCGCGGCCGGCACGCCGCCCCGTTCGGCGGCGGCGGCGTAGAGCAGATCCAGCGTCGCCTCCACGGTCGCGTCCGCGACGTCGCTGCGAGCCACGAGGAGCGCCGTCGCAGCCAGCGTCGGCACCGCCGCGTCCTGGCCCGGGTAGGTGCGCGCGGGAACGCTGAGCGGCACGAGCCCGTGCACCTCCGCCGCGATGCGCTCCGCCGTCTCGGCGTCGATCTGCAGCAGCCGCAACGGCGTCGCGCGAGCCGCTGCCTGCAGCTGCGTCCAGGGTGGCGACGCGACTTCGATGACGGCATCGAGTTCGCCGGCGGCGAGGCGGTCCAGGGCGTCGGTCGGGTCGCCCTGGTATTGCTCCTCGAGCTCGTCGGCGTCGACCCCCGCATGCGCGAGCAGCCGCAGCGCCGTGTGCCGGGAGCCGGATTCCGGGGTTCCCGCCGCGACGCGCAGTCCCGCGAGGTCGGCCAGGCTCGCGACGGTGGAGTCCGCCGGCAGCACGACGTGCACGACCTCCGGGACGAGGCTCGCCACTGCACGCAGGCGAGCCATGGGACCGTGATCCGAGAACACGCCCTGGCCGGTGACGGCTGCCGCGGCGACGTCGCTCTGCATCAGTCCGAATCGCGCACGGTCGGATTCGATCAGGAAGGCGTTCGCCACGCTGCCTTCGGTCGCGACGACCGTGATCGCAGCCGTCGCAGGCAGGCCCCGGGTCACCGAATCCAGGAATCGCCAGTACTCGCCTCCGACGGGGCCGCCGGCAATCGCGATGCCTTCGCGATCGCGCTCGAGGCGCAGCGTGATGTTGCGGAGCGCGCGCTTGAGCTCGTCGGCGATGATCTCCCGATCGGCACCGCGCGCATGGGGCGACTGGTTCACGATCTGCGCGAGTCGCTGGATCAGGTCGTTGGCCGACGGGTCGCCCGCAGCGTCACCGGCGCTGGACCTCACGGCCATGCGTGGCACGAGATCGCCGGCCACGGCCCAGCCCGAGTCCGCCTTGCGATAGACGATCGAGCCGAAGGCGCGAAACTCGTCGCCTGGTTCTTGCCGCCCGGCGCCGAGTCCGACGATGCCCCGGTCCGTTGCGCCGAGCGCGCCGGCCACCAGCACCGGACTCAGGGTCTCCCAGTCCGACGGATCGTAGGTTCCGACGAAGCGCAGGACCGAGTTGAAGTACACGATCACCTGACGGGAGCCATCGTCGGCCGCCCGGTACGGCGCGCTGCCCTGTCGTCGCAGCGTCGCCACCTCGATCACCGGCTCACCGAAGAGCGCGTCGAGCCGGCCCTGGACGTCGCCAGCCAGGCCTGCCGGGTCCGGGCCGCGCGTACAGCCCGCGAGCAACACCAGCCACACCAGCACCGACGCGCGCATCATCGAGACCACGCCCGTCAGAACCCGAGCGTCGGTAGTGCGAAGAACACCTGCAGCACGAGGGCGTTCGCGATGTCGGCGAAGAACGCGCCGACGATGGGAACCACGAGGAATGCGATCGGCGCGGGTCCGTGACGCTCCGTGAGCGTCTGCATCACGGACATCGCCACGGCGGTCGTCGCGAGGCCCGCGGCGACCGTGCCGCCGCTGATGACGGCCGCGTCGTAGTCGCCCCCCATGATGCGGGGCGTGACGAAGTACACGACGGCGGTCGTCGCGAGCGTGTTGACGGCGACGATGACGAGCAGCGGACCCGCAAGGGTGGCGAGATCGAGGATGCGCATGGAAACGAGCGCCATGATGAGGAACAGTGACAGCGACACGCTGCCCACCGCCTGCACCGCCGCGTCGTTGATGGCCTTGAATCCCACCAGCACCGACAGGTTGCGCACGACCATGCCGATCAGCAGCGCCCACAGGAATCCGGGCAGCAACAGGCTGCTGTCGCGCAGGAGGTCCTTGATGAAGTGCGTCCCGCCGATGCAGGCGAGACAGACGAGCAACACGAGCAGGAGCTGCTCGGCGGTGATCGGCGCCGCGACCGGCACCGGCGGCACCGCCGCCTCCACCGGCGCAATGCCCGACCCGGAACGCCCCTTGCTCCTGCGCAAGACGCGTTCGGCCACCGGACCGGCGAGGACGCTTCCGGCGATGAGCCCTGCGGTCGCCGCCGCCATGCCGAGTTCCAGTGCACCCTGCAGGTTGTGTGTCTCGGAAAAGTTCGCGGCATACGCCGCTGCCGTGCCATGCCCGCCGACGAGTGAAATCGACCCGCCGATCAACCCGACCAGGGGATGCAGGTCGAGGAGTCGCGCCATCGAGAGGCCGATCGCTCCCTGCATGACCATGATCGCGACCAACAGCACGATCAGCAGCACGAGCTTCCGGCCGCCGCGTGCGAGCGAACGCACGTCCGCGCCGAGCCCGAGCGTTGCGAAGAAGGCGAGCAGCAGCGGATCCCGCGGCGCTCCATCCATCGCGAACTGGAAGTCCGCCACCACGCCTGCCACGGCAAGGAGCAGGGCGAAGAGCACGCCACCGACGACCGGCACGGGAATGCTGTAGCGCTGCAGGAAGGCTGAGCGATTGACGATGAGCTGGCCCACGAAGAAGAGCGCCGTCGCGAGCCCCAGCGTCTCGAGGAGATCGAGATCGATCGTCGTCATGTGCGGGTCGGGGCGGCGTCGACGCCGATGGTGCCCTGCCCTGCGACGCGTACGTAATCCGCCTCGGCCTCGGTGAGACTCGTCGCGCAGAACCCAAGGTCGCGCAGCAACCCGTCCGTGAGGCGGTAAACCCATGCATGCACGGTCAACGCCTGGCCGCGATCCCACGCATGCTGCAGGATCGTCGTGCGGCAGACCCGGCGCGCCTGCACGAGCACGTTCAGTTCGCAGAGGCGGTCGAGTCGGCCCGCGTCGTCCGCCAGCCGGCCGAGGGCATCGCGGTAAACGTGCGCTACATCGCGCACCGACTGCAGCCAGTTGTCCACCAGCCCGAGCTGTCGCTCCTGCCACGCGGCCTGCACGCCGCCGCAGCCGTAGTGGCCGACCACCATGATGTGCTCGACACGCAGGACGTCGACGGCGTACTGCAACACGGACAGACAGCTGAAGTCGGTGTGGAGCACGAGGTTCGCGACGTTGCGGTGGACGAAGAGCTCCCCGGGCGCGAGACCGACGATCTCGTTTGCCGGCACGCGGCTGTCCGAGCAGCCGATCCACAGGTACCGCGGCGCCTGCTGGGCGGCAAGCTCGCCGAAGAAACCCGGGCACTGCCGTTCCATCTGGCCGGCCCAGCGACGATTGTTCGCGAAGAGTTCGGGCAGCTTGTTCAAAGGGTTGCCTGCCGTCGGCGTCGGTCGGCAGTCTAGCAAGGCCGGTGGCACCCTTGCCGCCCGGTCGGACCACGGCGCTTCCGACCGACCAGTCGTGCGGATTCAGCCCGGTCGATGCAGGTGCAGATACGCCACGGCGCCGACGACCAGGCAGGCGAGCGCGACGACATCCGCGGCGACGACCCGGCCGAGCTGCGCGTTGTAGCCACCGACGGACCAGGCGAAATACAGGAAGGAGAGCACACTTACGAGACCCCCGACAAAGGCATGCGGCTGCAGTTCGGGCCTGAATGCCGCGACGACCAGGAAGGTGCCCACCAGTCCGAATAGGACCGCGCGGTGTCGCATCAGGATCGCGAGATTCGGCTCGTCGATGGCCAGCCCGTACAGCGCCATGAGGCGCTCGCTGCCGAGGGCGCCCGACAGCGGCAGCAGGTGGATGATACCGGCCACGAGGAGCATGGCTGCAATCAGGTGTCGAATGGCGGCGTCCTCACATGCAGATCACCAGTTTCGCAAGAAACTGCGGCGGCGTCCGCATCTGCACCTGTATCTGCAGCCACATGCAAGCAATGCTCGACGCCGACTCAAGGCGGAATGTCGCACGGCCGGACCTCGGGCAGGCATTGCGCGCAGTACAATGCGCCGATGTCCCAGGCAAGACCCCTGACGAGCCTGACCCTCGATTCCCGGCTGTTGGCAGGCGAAGGGGCCGCGGAAACCTTTGCGC
>JAGOXN010000258.1 GCA_018059685.1 Steroidobacteraceae bacterium
GACAAGGAGTAACCCATGCCCACCGTGCCCACCGGAATCCCGTCTGTCGGCTACTGGACGGCCAAGCTCGTCACCACCATCGCCGACACGGCCGCCCCCAAGCTCGCGACCGAGGTGAACGCGGCCCCGTCCGTCGCTGCTGAGTGCATCTTCGGCAAGGCGTGGGGTGGCCCGTCCGCGACCTACGAGAAGGTCAAGAACGAGCGCTTCTGCACCATCCAGTCCTACGAGCGGCTCGGGAAGCTCACTTACAGCATCGACGACTTCGTGTTCGCCGCGGACCCCCAGTCGGGTGCCGGGTCGACCGCCCTCAACAAGGTCTGGGATCTCGTCAAGGACGGCTGGACCGGCTACCTCGTGCTGCGCATCGGCAAGTCCGTCGACACGGCCGCCGCTGTCGGAGACAAGGTGTGGGTCCTCCCCATCGAGGTCGGTGTCGCCGTCCCGATGGTCGGCGCGGACAACGAGGACCAGATGGTGAAGTGCGCCGTCTCGGTCATCTCCGAGGTCAAGCGGAACGTCGCTCTCGTCGCCTGACCCCACGAACGGGTGGGGTGCAGCGACATCGGCAGCGCAGCACCCCACCTCTGCCGAATCCCACTGCCGATACTGCCGATTGGAGAACGAGCATGGCTGCACCGAAGGACATCACCATCCAGGTTCGGATCGACACCGAGTCGTTCATCGCCGACCTCAACCGTTGCGTTGCGGCTGCCCACAATGCCGCCGACGAGATCCGCAATGCGTTCATCGGCCTCAACCCGAAGATCGTGGCGGAACGGCTCCGTGACGCCCCCACATACGCCCCTGGCGGCTGGACCGGACCCCAGGCCGACAAGCCCTGGACTGACCCCGACAGCAAGAAGCGCGACAGGGCGGTGCAGGCATGAGCGCCGACGAACTGGACCCCAAGACGTTCAACGTCGATGAGTGGCTGTCGGGTGTTACCCGCGTCACCAAGATGGTGGAGGTCTACGGCCGCCCGCACCTCCAGGCCGAGATCGACGAACTCGACGCCCTCGCGTCCGACGCGGAGGGCGACGAGCGGGACGACCTGCACGCCCAGGCCGACGCGCTGCGCGACGAGATGGAGGCCTCCCGCGTCCGCTTCAAGGTCGCCTCTCTCCGCGAGGAGCGGGTCGAGGCGATCAGCAAGCAGTTCCGGCCCAAGGACCGCGATGGCGCCACCTTCGCCATCATGTCTGAGCAGATCGTCAGCCCTGTCATGACCGCAGACCAGTTGCGGACCCTGCGGGACGCGATCGGCGAGGGCTACTTCTCGCAGACGCTCACGGCGACATGCCTCGCTGCGCAGCAGGGTCTCGCGGTCACGGTCCCTTTCTCGTCGGCTGCCTCTCTGCGCCGGAAGCGCTAACCGCCAGGCTGTGGCTCAAGACGGCCGCCTCTCTGGGGCAGCCGTTGAGCGTCTTCCTGGGCAGGCGTAAGCCCGGCTCGATGTGGCTGCCGAGCGACACGCTCGCCGCCCTCGCATGGCAGTCCTACCTCGATTCGCTCTGTCCCGGCTGCGGACACCCGCGAGACGAGTCGATGGACAAGACACACAAGCACGACTATGCGGTCTCGTCGCTCCGGTGTTTCGCCTGCGCGGCCGTATCGGAGCGGGCCGAGGAGATGCGCAAGAGGGCGGGCGATCAGCCGATGCCGGGCGGCATCTACTGGTCGGCGCGACTCACGGAGTAGCCCCTACTCGGCTCGACGCGCCGCGCTCACCCAACCGATGACGCCGAACAGGGCGCAGAGCACGCCGACCACGGCCAGAGCAGGCGTCACGAACACGCCGATCACCGCGAGCAGAACACCCGCGACGGTCGTGTTGCGCGCTTCGGTCTCGGTCTTCGGCAGCAGGTACATGACTTGAGGATACGGCGAGGGGGCGCGGAGATACATGGCTCGCGATAGGTCTCTCTCGGTCAAGCTCAAGGCTGACGTCTCTGGCTACCTCGCGGGCATCAAGACGGCAGGCGCTGCGACCAAGGACTTCACGGGCGCGATGTCCAAGTCTGCGGCCTCCCACAAGGCCGATTGGGCGACGGTCGGCCAGACCGTCACCGTCGCCGGCCTGGCCATCGCCGCAGGAATCGGGATGGCCGTCTCCCGCTTCGCAGACTTCGACGCGGCGATGTCGGCGGCCAGCGCGGCGACCAAGGCGAGCGCCCGCGACCTCCAGGCGCTGCGCGACGCCGCGATGCAGGCCGGGGCCGACACGCAATACAGCGCCACCGAGGCCGCCAACGGGATCACCGAGTTGGGCAAGGCTGGCCTGTCCACCTCCGAGATCCTTGACGGCGGGCTGACCGGCGCACTGTCCCTCGCTGCCGCTGGGCAGATGGAGGTCGCTGACGCCGCGCAGCTCTCGGCCGTCGCGATGAAGCAGTTCAGCCTCTCCGGAAACCAGGTCGGCCACGTCGCGGATTTGCTCGCGGCCGGCGCCGGTAAGGCGGTCGGGTCGGTCGAGGACATGGGCATGGCGCTCAAGCAGTCCGGGCTTGTCGCCGCACAGACTGGTGTCAGCATCGAGGAGACGACCGGCACCCTCGCGGCGTTCGCCTCCGCTGGCCTGATCGGCAGTGACGCGGGCACGTCGTTCAAGACGATGCTCCAGAGGCTCAACCCACAGAGCAAAGAGGCCGCCGACGCGATGGAAGCGCTCGGCATCTCGGCTTACGACAGTCAGGGCAGTTTCGTTGGCATGTCCGCGCTCGCTGGTCAGCTGCAGACCAGCATGTCGAAACTGACTGTCGAGCAACGAAACGCAGCGCTTGCCACGATCTTCGGCTCCGACGCTGTGCGCGCTGCGGCCGTGCTGTATGACCAGGGCGCTGCGGGCATCGAGGAGTGGACTAACAAGGTCAATGACTCCGGCTTCGCGGCCGACCAGGCTGCCCGTCTGACCGACAACCTCCGGGGCGACCTGGAGCGTTTGGGCGGGTCGATTGACACCGCCCTCATCAAGTCCGGTTCCGGCGCGAACGATGCCTTGCGCGGGCTCTCGCAGAGCCTGGAATCGGCCGTTGACTGGTTTGGCCGGCTCCCCGCCCCGGTCCAGTCCGGCGCGATCCAGGTCGGCGCAGTGTCGGCAGCCGTCCTGCTCCTGGGTGGCGTTGTCCTCACCGCAATCCCCAAGGTACAAGCGTTCAAGGTCGCGCTCGCCGACATGGGCATCACTGCGCAGCTCTCATCGAGCCGAGTTGCGGCGGCGGCAAAGTCGGTCGGCATCCTCACCGCTGCTGCCGCCGGCCTCTCGCTGGCCTACGCGGCAATGCAGGGCGTCGTCAACGACTGGGCGGGAGCCAACGACGACGCCACCAGGTCGCTGGAGGCCCTAGTGAAGGGCGGCGTTCGCGCTGAGGGCGTGTCTGGGCTCATGCGCACCGGCTTCGATGACCTCGGGGCCAGCGTTGAGCGCGTGTTCAACGAGTCGCTGTGGATCAAGGGCACCAACCTGCTCGACGGCATCATGTTCTGGGACGGCTCGAACGCTGGTTCGTCCATCGCGTTCTTCGAACAGCTCGATAAGGCGCTGGCCGGATTCGTGCAGGGCGGCAAGGCCGACCAAGCCGCCGAGACGTTCAAGCGGCTCACCGACGAGGCGACGCGCCAGGGCATCCCACTGTCCCGGCTACAAGAGGCCTTCCCGCAGTATGCCGCCGCTCTGGAGCAGGCGAAGATCGCTCAGGACGGGATGCGAGAGTCGACATCCCCGACCGTCGTTGCCGTCGAGGACTACCTCAAGGCCGCGACATCGGCGACTGAGGCGACCAAGGCCTATGCCGACGCCATCAAGGGGTTCGCCTCTCCGATCCTGGATGCCCGCGAGGCGAACCGTCAGTGGGCCGAGTCAGTCGCCAGCGCTGAGGCGGCGCTTAAGAGCAACGGGCAGACGCTCGCGGATGGCACCGAGAAAGGCCGTGAGAACGCCCGCGCTCTCGACGCCATGACCCGTGCGGCGATCGACAACGTGGGTGCGATGCAGGCCAACGGGGCATCTCAGGCCGACTTGTCCAAGACGGTCGAGACATCCGCAGCCGAGATCGAGAAGATGGCCGTCAAGTTCGGCATGTCGAAGGAAGAGGCCCACAAGTACGCCGAGCAAATCCTCACGATCCCGGCCGCGCGGGCTACTCAGATCAGTGCCGACACGTCCCAGGCGTCGGCGGCGATTCAGGGGCTCTTCAGCTATTGGTCGTCCAAGACGATCACTCTCCGCGTGGCCGCTCAGCAGAGCCGGGTAGACCCCGGATACGCCGTCGGTGGACGTGTCGTTGGTCCCGGATCGGGCACGTCCGACAGCATCCTGGCGCGGCTGTCCAACGGTGAGTTCGTGGTCCGGGCGGCCGCGGTCGAGCACTATGGGGCCGACTT
>JAGOXN010000036.1 GCA_018059685.1 Steroidobacteraceae bacterium
CAGCGCTGCGAAGGTCGAGAAGATCAGCGCGTGGCGCTCGCGCGGCACGACGGTACGCACGTCGATCGTGGAATGGAAGTCGGCGCTCATGGAAAGCTCCCGGGTGCGGCGTTCGTTGAAGATGTACGACGTGTGCATCTTAACGCGCCGGGGGCACGGCTGCCTACTGCGCCCGGGTGCGCGCCCGGGCGCGGGTACGTCGATGCAACGTGGCCAGGGCGGGCGGCGCCCGGGCGCTCAGCAGGTCGCGCAGGGTGTAGCCGTCCAGGTGCCCGAGGAAGGCCTGCTGCGCATCCCGCAGCACGGATTGCAGCCGGCAGGAGGGCAGCAGCCTGCATTCGCTCCGGTGCGTCGCGAGCAGGCACTCGACCGGGGCCAGGGTCTCCTCGACGTCGCGCACCACCGCACCGACGCGGATGCGCTCGGGCGGTCGCGCGAGACGCAGCCCGCCGCCCCGGCCACGCAGCGTCTCGACGTAGCCCAGACGCGCGAGCCGGTGCACGACCTTCATCAGGTGGTTCTCCGATATCCCGTGATCGGTGGCGATCTCACCGATTGTTGGCAGCTCGTCCGTGCGGTATGCGAGATACATCAGCACCCGCAGGGAATAGTCGGTGAACTGGGTGAGCTGCATTGCGGCGGCCTGGCGACTGCAACTGGATGCAATCCAGTATATTGAAGATGTGGTCTGGGTACGCGTTTCGGCGCCGGCCCGCGGACAGTGTGCTCCGGGACATCGGCGATCCGGGTCGCGGCGAGGTTACGCATCCGTAATGTGCGGGCAAGCCTGCTGCAAGGTGAGGCTGGATAGGCTCCACTCCTGGCCAGTGGGAGGAGATGTACCATGCTGCGGGACCTGCGCGATCCGAAGGAAGCCCGCGAGACCATGCTGTCCATGCTCGAGACCGCGGGTACGCTCGCCGGCATCGGTATCGGTCTCGTCGGGTTCATCAAGTCCAACCGGGCCGGAACGACCGCTACGATCGCCGATGACGTGCTGCTGCTGTCGGCCCTCGGCTTTCTCGTCGTCTGCTACCTGGTGTGCTTCGCGATGCGGGGTTCCAGCGCCGTCACGGCATGGAAGATGGTGCAGGCGATCGACATCATCTTCCTCGCCTCCATGACCTTCATGGTGCTCGCGGGATTCATCGTCCTGTATGCGCTGATGTAGGAGACCAGATGGCCAGTCGCGCGGACCGGTGGAGGCGACCCCTCGCGGCGCTGGTGCCGCTGCTCGTCTTCGCGGTGGCGCTCGTGGCGCTGCATCGTCTCGGTGGCGAGTTCCACCTGCGCGACGTCCTCGCGGCCCTTGCGGCCATCGAGCCGTGGCAGGTGCTCAGCGCGATCCTGATGGCCGGCGCGAGCTACCTCGCGCTCACCGGCTACGAGCGACTCGCACTCGGCTATGTCCACGCATCGCTGCCATGGAGGCGCTACGGGCTCACCTCGTTCGTCGCCTACGCGGTGGGTTACAACGTCGGAGTCGCGGCGATCTCGGGCGGCGCCGTGCGTTACCGCCTCTACACGCCGCTCGGCCTCGGGGCCGCCGACATCGCCAGGATCGTCGGGTTCTGCACGCTCACCTTCGCGCTCGGTGTCGGCACGCTGGCCGGGGTCTCCCTGCTCGCACACGCCGGGGAGGCTGCGAGCGTGCTCCATTCCTCCGATCGTGTCGCGCGCGGGCTCGGCGCAGCCTGCATCGCGGCGGTGACCTCTTACGTGCTCGCATGTACCTTCCGCCGCACACCCGTGAACCTGCGCGGCTGGCAACTCGAGGTGCCGTCGACCGGGCGCGCGCTCGCACAGGTCGCGGTCGCCAGCGCCGACCTGCTGTTTGCAAGTGCGTGCCTCTTCATCCTCCTGCCATCCTCGGTCGAGATCCCGTTCGTGGCGTTCGCCGGGCTGTACATGGTCGCAATCGCCGTGAGCGCGGCCAGTGCCGTTCCGGGCGGTCTCGGCGTGTTCGAGACCATCCTCGTGTTGTTGCTGCCGACCGTACCGGCCCCGCGGTTGCTCGGTGCGCTGCTCGCCTACCGGCTGCTGTACTACGCGCTGCCGTTCGTGCTCGCGCTCGCGCTGCTCACGAGCCAGGAGGCGGGCCGGCAGCGCGAGCGGGTCGCCGGTGCCCTCGCCTGGGCCCGCAATTCGCTCGGCCTGGTGGTCCCGCAGGCCATGGCGCTGCTGGTCTTCGGGGCCGGCTTCCTGCTGCTCCTGTCCGGTGCGACGCCCGGCCTGGCGTCGCGGCTCGCGACCCTGGATCGTTTCCTGCCGCTCCCGGTGCTCGAAATCTCCCACCTCGCGGGCCTCGTCATCGGCGTGCTGCTGATCACACTCGCACGGGGACTGCTGCGGCGACTCGACGGTGCGTGGCACGTCACGATGTGGCTCCTGGTCGCGGGCATGGCCGCATCACTGCTCAAGGGTCTCGACTACGAGGAGGCGCTGCTGCTTGCATGCATCCTGCTGCCGCTGTGGTGGACGCGCGCCCAGTTCTACCGCAAGGCCTCGCTGCTGGCGGAGCCACTGTCGCCCGCGTGGCTCGCGAGCGCGGCGCTGGCCATCGGGGCGTCGGTCTGGGTGGGCCTGCTCGCCTACCGGCACGTGCCCTACAGCAACGACCTGTGGTGGCAGTTCGCAGTGGACGGCCATGCGCCGCGCATGCTGCGGGCCAGTCTGCTCGCAGCCCTGATGCTCGCGGTTCTGGCTGCATGGCGACTCCTGGCGCCGGTCCGTACGCCTGCGGCGAAACCCTCGCCCGCCGAACTCGAGCGCGCGCTGCCGATCATCCGCGCGTCGCCCGACAGTACCGCGAATCTCGCCCTGCTCGGTGACAAGGCGCTGCTCTTCAGCGAATCGGGCCGCGCATTCCTGATGTACGGCGTGTCCGGACGCAGCTGGGTCGCGATGGGCGACCCGATGGGTCCGCCGGAGGATCGCGAGGAACTCGTGTGGCGATTCCGTGATCTCGCCGACCGCGCGGGCGCCTGGAGCGTCTTCTACCAGGTCTCGGCGGACCAGCTGCCGGTCTACGTCGATGCCGGCCTCGCCCTGAGCAAGCTCGGCGAGGAGGCCCGCGTCCCGTTGATGACCTTCAGTCTCGAGGGAAGCGCACGTGCCGAACTCAGGCAGGCGCACCGGCGCGCCGGACGTGACGGCCTGAGTTTCCGTGTCGTGCCCGCCGTCGATGTCCACGGCCTGCTGCCTGCGCTGCGTCGCGTGTCGGACGACTGGCTGCAGTCGCGATCGACGGCCGAGAAGGGCTTCTCGCTGGGACGATTCTCGGAGGACTACCTGCAGCGCTTCGCGGTAGCACTCGTCGAGTACCAGGGCGCGATCGTTTCCTTTGCCAACCTCTGGGAAAGCGATTCCCGCGAGGAACTGTCGATCGACCTGATGCGCCAGACCCGCGACGCGCCACGCGGCGTGATGGACTTTCTCTTCGTCGAACTGATGCTCTGGGGCAAGGCTCGCGGGTACCACTGGTTCAATCTCGGCATGGCGCCGCTGTCCGGGCTCGGCGCGCATCGCCTGGCGCCGGCGTGGCACAGGATCGGGCGGCTCATCCATCGATACGGCGAAGAGTTCTACAACTTCGAGGGCCTGCGCCGGTACAAGGAGAAATTCCTGCCGGAGTGGCGGCCGCGGTACCTGGCTGCCCCGGGTCGACTCGCGCTGCCACGCGTGCTGCTCGACGTGACGACGCTCATCTCGGGCCATCTCGCCGGGGCCCTGCTCAAGGATCGTGCGCACCGCCGCCCGGCGTCGAAGGCGGCTGCCTGAGGTGGATCACATGAAGACCCTCGGACCGGTTTCGGCTGTCCTGCTCCTCGTGCTCGCCGCCGCAGCGTGCGCGGCCGATGCGATCGACTACCCCGGCCTCGGCAAGGTGGCGATCGAGCGGCCGGCCGGCGCACCGGAGCAGGTCGTGCTCTTCCTGTCCGGAGACGGCGGCTGGAACGCGGGCGTCGTGGGCATGGCACGACACCTGGCGGATCAGGGTGCGCTGGTCGTCGGCGTGGACGTCACTACCCTGCAGAGGCTCGCGGAGACCTCGTCCGACGCCTGCCTGTCGGCGGCCGGCATCCTCGAGGGCCTGGCCCATCACGTGGAGCAGCGATCCGGACTCCCGCAATACCTCAGGCCGTTGCTGGTTGGCTATTCGTCTGGCGCGACGCTGGCCTATGCCGTGCTGGCGCAGGCGCCGCCTGGTACGTTCCGCGGCGCGCTCTCGCTCGGATTCTGCCCGGACCTGGAGTGGAGCCGACCGCTGTGCCATGGCGCCGGCCTCGACCACGCGCCTGCTGCGACCAGGGGATTCATCTACCAGCCGGCGCCTCACCTGAACCAGCCGTGGATTGCGCTGCAGGGCGGGCAGGACGAGGTGTGTTCCGCGGAGACGACCCGGAAGTTCGTGGCCGGGGTGCCGGGCGCCGAGGTGGTGATGCTGCCGAAGGTCGGTCACGGGTATTCGGTCGAGAAGAACTGGCTGCCGCAATTCCTCGCGGGGTACAGGAAAATCACGGCGTCGTCCGGTCCGGAATCCCTGCTTCCAGCCGACGTCGGCGACCTCCCTCTCGTGGAACTGCCCGCCACCGCCGGCGCAACGGATCTGGTCGCGATCATGCTCTCGGGCGATGGCGGATGGGCCGGGCTCGACAAAGCGGTTGCGGCGGAGCTCAACGAGCGCGGCGTCGCTGTGGTCGGCTGGGATTCATTGCGCTACTTCTGGCAGGCGCGGACGCCTGACGGCGCGGCGCGTGACCTCGACCGCGTCATCCGGCATTACGCGCAGGCCTGGCACAAGTCGCGAGTCCTGCTCGTCGGATATTCGCAGGGCGCCGATACGATGCCGTTCATGGCGAACCGCCTGCCGCAGGCTTCGCGCAGCCTGGTCTCGAGCACTGCGCTCATCGGCGTGAGCGACGAGGCGTTCTTCGAATTCCACCTGAGTCACTGGATCGGTGCGCCGACGGGTGGCTTGCCGACACGCCCTGAGCTGACCCACCTGGGACTGCGACCACTGGTCTGCATCTACGGCAAGGAGGAGGGCGACTCGCCCTGTCGCACGCTCGAAGGTCCGGGCATTCGCGGCACGCAGTTGCCCGGGGGTCACCACTTCGACGGCGACTACGCGGGCGTCGCGCGCGCGATCCTCGCGGAGGTCCGGAGCTGAACTGCCGCGGGCTTGACCGGGAAGCGCAGCACGATGCGGAGTCCAGGATGGTTGTCATCGAGGGTCAGCGTCGCGTGATGCATTCGCGCCACCGCGGCGACCAGGCTCAGACCGAGGCCGCTGCCGGGCGCCTGTTCCGCACCCGTCAGCCGGACGCAACGCTCCAGGGCACGTTCGCGGTCCGCGGCAGGGATGCCCGGCCCGTTGTCCGCGACGATGAGATCGAGACCCGCCGCGCCCCGCTGCACCCGCAGTTCGACCCGACCCCCGGGCGGGGTGAACTTCAGCGAGTTCTCGATCAGGTTGGACAGGGCCTGCGCCAGCAACTGGCGGCTGCCGTGCAGCACGGCGGATTCGCAGCCCTGCACGTCGAGCTCGATGCCGCGCTCCGCGGCGACGGGCTCGTACAGCTCCACCACCTCGACGGCCAGCTGCCCGAGATCGACCGACGCGGTCTCCACGCTGGCCGAGCCTCCCTGGGCCTGCGCGATGCGCAGCAGCATCGCCAGCGTTCGATCGAGAGCTTCGGCATCCTTCAGGTTGTCTTCCAGTGCACGATGCGTCGTCGCGGGATCGCCGCTGCGCAATCCTGCATCGATCCGTGCGCGCATGCGATTGAGCGGACCACGCAGGTCGTGCGCCGTCGCGTCGATCACGAAGCGCAGCGCGGCCGTCAACTGCTCGACCCGGTCGAGCATGTCGTTCAGATTTGCCGCCAGTGAATCGAACTCGTCCCCGGTGCCGCTGCGGGGCAGGCGCCGGTGGAAGTTTCCCTCGACGATCTCGTGTCCGGCCGTGGAGATCGCTTCGACCCGCCGCAGGACATGGCGATTCATCCATGCGCCGAGCAGGGCGCCGGTGGCAATCACCACCAGGAGAGAGGCGAGCAGCGTCCACGCGATGCGCGTCTTGAACGCCTCGCGCTCGTGGATGTCCGTACCCACGAGCAGCCGGTGGCCACTGGCCAGGCGAAATACGCCGGCACGGACGGTCCGGGACTCGAAGGACGCACCGCGTGCGACGGTCACGTGGAACTCGATCCAGCGCTCGGCGAGAGTACCCTGGCCGGGCCAGGCGGCGATGTTGCCTGCCACGGGTCTCGATTCCGGATCGACCAGCAGGTACACGTCGCCGGAACCTCCGCTGGCCTGGGCGCGCTCGCCGATCACCTGGGCCATTGCCGCGAGCCCGCCCGACCGGTACTGCTCCACGAGACCCTGGAGCTCCGCCTCGATCACGCCGTCCGTTTCCCGGTCCAGCGCGCGCACGGCAAGCGCGTATATCAGCAGTATCATGAGGCTCGTGATCGCGGCGAACACGAGCACGAAGACGCCCGAGAGTCGCAGCGCATAGGTCGGTATCAACGGGCGTTCCGCCCGCATTTCAGCTGCGTGCTTCGAAGACATAGCCGCTGCCGCGCACGGTGTGGACGAGCGGCGCGAGGTTCGTACCACCCAGGGCCTGCCGCAGCCGGCTGACGTGCACGTCGATCACGTTGGTCTCCGGATCGAAATGCAGGTCCCAGACGTTCTCGAGCAGCATGGTCCGAGTCACGACCTGGCCGGCATGCCGCATCAGGTATTCGAGCAGGCGGTATTCGCGGGCGGTGAGGTCCACCGGGCGGCCACCCCGTGTCACCTTGCGCGTGACGAGGTCCATATCCAGGTCGGCGACCTTCAGGCGCGTCACGGGCTCGCTCGCGGTCCGGCGGCGCTGCAGGACCTCGATGCGTGCCAGCAGCTCGGAAAAGGCGAACGGCTTCGTGAGGTAGTCGTCGCCGCCGGCCCGCAGGCCCCTGACGCGGTCGTCGACCTTCGCAAGCGCACTCAGGATCAGGATCGGCGTTGCCACACCCTGCGCGCGCAGGGTCTGCACGACCGCGAGGCCGTCGAGGTGGGGCAGCATGCGGTCGGCAATGATCACGTCGTAGCGGGAGGCGAGCGCCAGCGTGAGTCCTTCGGCGCCGTCGGCGGCGTGATCCACGCTGTGGCCGCTCTCGCGCAATCCACCGGCCACGTAGCCTGCGGCGCGCTGGTCGTCCTCGATGAGCAGCAACTTCATCGCGGCGAATCATAGCGCGGACGGTGTCGGGTCACGCCCGGCCGGCATTACGCCGATGTAATGCGCGCGCAAGGCCGGCGCAATGCGACCCGGCGTAGCGTATCCCCTCGAGCGAGGCAGGACGAACCCGGCGCAACCGGACCCCGGATACCCGACCTCGCGAGGACGTTGGAGCGAACCACACACGATCGCGAGATCGAGGAGACTTCAGATGATCCGCAACACGAAGCTGATCGCCCTGGGCACCCTGGCCGCACTCGCTGCGCTGGGAACCGCAGACGCCGCGACGCCAGCCATGCCGGCGGCCAACCAGGCCACCTGCGATGCGCTGCTCAAGCAGGCCGACACGTCCCTGACTGCTCACAAGGGCGATGCGAAAGCGAAGGCTGCCGCGGAACAGCGCGACAAAGGCGAGAAAGAGTGCAAGGCCGGCAACCACGCCAAGGGCGCGGACCACCTGCGACGGGCGATCACCGACCTCGGCATGAAACCGGTGAGCTGACCCGGCCTCGCGCGACACCGTCCGCCGGGCCGGCCGGAGCCCTGCTGCAGGGCGCCGGAAACCGGTCCGGCGGCAGTCGACGCCGTACACAGCGGCCGACCGTGGCTCGCGCCCGCCGCATGGCAGGCGGTGGATCGTGAGCGGCTCAACGCGGTCCGGGGCCCAGCACCTCGATCGAGCCCAGGTGCGCGTGATTGAGCTTGTGGCGATGCATCATCCACCATTTCCCGTCCCGCCGCGCCCAGGTGTCGTGGTACTCGCCGAGCGTGGAAAACGTCAGATGCGCCTTGACGCCGGCGCCTTTGTGCATGTCGCTCACGTAGCAGCGGCTGCTCGCGCGCTCGCCGTCCAAGTCGACTACGAGGTTGCCGATCAGGTGCTGCGTCGGACCGCAGTCGTCGAGGAAGCTGCGGATGAAGCGGACGATCGCGGCACGACCGCTCACCACGCCCATGCCGAGGTCGGCGCTCGCCTCCTCGAGAAGGACACCATCGAGCGCATCCCAGTCACGCTCGTCCATGGCGCGGGCGAAGCGGTAGATGGCATGCGCGATCTCGCGTTCGGCGATCAGCGTGTAGAGATCCATGTGTGAACTCCGGGCAGTCCTGACTTTCACGGCACCTCGGCCGTGACGGGGAAGCGCTCGAGATAGAAGCCGAAGCGCGCGTGCAGCGCCGCCGGATCCGCGCCGAAGTCCCGCCGCAGATCGTAGATCACCTGGCCTTCCTTCCCGCGTGGATGGTCCGCGAGGTAACGCCCGAGCCGTGCGCGTGCGGTTTGATCCAGCTCGAGTCCCGCCGTGGCGTAGACCTGCTCCATCGTGCCCATCGGCTCGGCCATGAAGCGGTGAAATGGCGAGTCGAGGCTCTGGCTCGCGGGCACGAGCCCGCGGTCGCGCACGCAGGCGCGCAGCAGGTGCTCGATGCGCTCGCTCCAGTACGCGAGCAGTTCTCGCAGCGCGACGTGCCGGCGATTCATGCGCTGCGTGTAGGCCTGCATGGTGACCGTGGACTGGAGCACGGCCACGGGATCGCGGTGCGTGAAGACGATGGTCGCATCGGGGAAAGTCTTCAGCAGCACCGGAAGCTGCTCGAGATGCTGCGGACACTTGAGCACCCAGCGCTTGCGCTCCCCGCGTCTCCATTGCAGGAGCCGCAGCACGTTCTTCATGTACTCGTAGTGCGGCGCCTGGTCGTGTGCGAGGTAATGGTCGCGCCACTGCGGGGTGAGTCCGAGCCATTCGAAATTGTAGGAAGCGAAGTCCGGACCCATGAGCTCCAGTTCTTCGTGGATGTGGTCCGGGTTCATGGGATGCATGGCGGCGATGAGCGGCGTCACCTGCTGCATGCCGGCCCATGCTTCCGCGCAGCGCCGATACCGCGGGTCGGTCTCGTCGCCCGGGGCCGGTTCCCCTGGCAGCGGCACCGGCTCGTAGGATTCCCACAGCGGCAGCGAATGCAGGCGCCGGTCGGTGGCGAGGAGATTCACGAGGTGCGTCGTGCCCGAGCGCGGCAGACCGACGACGATCAGTGGCCGCGCGATGGGCTCGTCCCGGATCCCAGGATGACGCTTCAGCGTATCGTGGATCAGCAGCCGATTGCTCGCATAACGCACCAGGTACCCATGCAGCACCGTGCGATGGAAGCGCGTGATCTCATGATCGCCGTCCCACGCCTCGCGCAGCACGCGCAGGCGCTCGCGGAAGTCCTCGGGACCGAAATCCGAGAGCCCCGTGCGCCTGCGCGCGACCTCGAGGATTGCCTGCTCGCTGAAATCGACCGCGACCGTCTCGCCCCAGGCGAGTGCGCCGGCTTGCGCTTCGCTCAAGCGCGGCGCCGCGAGATCGTCGATGCGGATGCCCTGGCTCGCCACTATGAACCGCCGGCCCGTGGCTGGCCGGCGTCCGGGTTGACAGGGCGCCCGCTGGCATCGAGGGCCGCCGACATGCTGTGGGCGTTGAAGGCGATGAGCTTCTCACGTGGCATGCGGCGCATCATGCTCACGTACTTGCGGTTGTCGGCCCCGGGCACGTGGAACGGCGACCGGCCGAGCTGGCGCAGCGCCTGCTTCGCGACTTCGGCCGGTTCCATGAGTCCCGGCATGGCCTCGCGCTTGAACCCCTGCAGCGTGATCGCGTCGGTGTCGGTCGCGCCGGGCGCGAGCACCAGCACGTCGACGCCGGTGCCGGCAAGCTCGCCGTGGAGGCCCATGCCGAGGCTGTGCACGAAGGCCTTGGTCGCCGCGTAGGCCGTCGACCAGGGGTACGGCGCTTCCCCTTCCACGGATCCAGTGAAGATGAGTCCCGCCCTGGGACGCGCCAGGAGTCGCGGCAGCAGCGCGTGGGCGAGCAGCAGCGGCATGCGCGCGTTCACGTTGAACATGGCTTCGAGCTGCGTGCGGTCGATCTCGCTGAAGCGTCCCTTGAGGCCGAACCCGGCGTTGCTCACGAGGAGGCCGAGATCGCGTGCGCCCACGCCCGCCACGATGCGATCGACGCCTTCGGATTCCGCGAGGTCCACCACGAGTGGTTCGACCTCGAGTCCTCGCCGCCTGCGCTCGAGCTCGGCGGCGAGGCTCTCGAGACGATCGCCGCGGCGCGCGACCAGCAGGAGGTTGATACCGCTGCGCGCGAGCAGCCGCGCGAATTGCTCGCCGATGCCGGAGGACGCTCCGGTGATCAGCGCCCAGGGTCCGTACCTGTCCTTCAGTTCCTGCGATTTCGCCATGTCCGGATCTCCTCCACGCTACGAGTCGAGCAGCGCCCGCGTGCCCGATCGACGTTCACTCTCGCGACAGCGGCCGCACCCTGGCGATCGCGCACTCAGCCCATCACGCTGAAGCCGCCGTCCACCGGCAGGGTCTGGCCGGTGACGAAGCTGGCCGCCTCACTCGTGAGGAACAGCACCGCGCCCGCGATCTCCTCCGGTGTGCCGAAGCGCTGCATGGGTGTACGCAATCGCGAGACTTCGCTGTCCGCGCTGCCGAGGAAATACTCCGTCATGCGGCTTTGAATCAAGCCGCCCGCCACGGCATTCACCCGGATGCGCTCCTTCGCCCAGGCGACGGCCAGCGTCTTCGTGAGTTGCACGAGTCCACCCTTGGCCGCACCGTAGCCTGGCACGACTTCGACGGCGAAGTAGGAGGTCATCGAGGCGATGCCGACGATGCTGGCGCCCCCGCGCAGCCGGCTCCCGGCGAGCTTCGGGCGACAGGCGTGCGCCATGCGATAGGCGCTCAGCAGATTGACGCGCACCGAGCGCTCGAAGATTTCGGGTTCGTACTCGTTCTGCGCGGCAAAGTTTCCCCCCGCGTTGTTGACCAGGATGTCGAGGCGCGGCAGGGCCGCGGCGACCCGTTCGATGTCCTGGTTGTCCTCGAGTCGGAGCTGCAGGTACCGATAGCCGGCGAGATCTGCGGAATAGTCGCTCGCACTCGCGCGTGTCCCTGTAATGGTCACCTCGGCCCCGGCGTCGCGATAGGCCGCGGCAATGCCTGCGCCGATGCCGGAAGTGGCGCCCGTCACCAGCGCCTGCGCACCGTGGTAATCGAAACGCGGGTTGGTCCAGTTCACGCGCGTACCTCCCCGGCCAGATTCCCGGTTTCCCCGAGCGCGGACTCGAGTCGCCGTACTTGCGTACGCAACCAGCCGGCCTCCCAGAAGTTGCCGCCGCCCGAGCGCTCGAGCAGCGCGCGATTCGCATCCCGTGCGAGACGCAGCGCCTCCGGCGCGCGAGGGGAGTGCGCGAGCGCGGCTTCGGCGAGAACCATGGCCGACTCCGGGTCTCCTGTATCGAGCTTCGAGCGTCCGCGTGCCACGACGGCCTCGATGCCGGCGAGCCCTGCCAGATCCGCCAGTACTTCGCGCGGCTGCGTCGGATACAGCTCGCTCGTCGCCTGGGCCTTGAACCAGCCCATGTACTGCTCCCAGATCGTGCGCACCGCCCAGCTCACCTTGCCGTACCCCTGGCCGACGAAGAGCTCGGGCGGCAACTGCACCTCGCGCATGAGCGTGAAGACGTCCTTGCCGGCGTTCATGCCTTCGAGCGTGCGGCAGTGCACGAAATCCACCGCCTGCTCGAGCCGATCGAGACAGGCACGGATGAGCTCGCGGCCCGCGACGGGCTCGAAGTGCCCGGTGATGAGCAGCTCGGGCTCGAGGGCGCGTACCCTGCGCAGCGACTCGAGATAGGGCTCGACGAAGCGGTAACGGTCGCCGCGGATGGTGTTGAAGTTCGGGAAGTGGGGAAACAGCGGGCCGAACAGGTTGCCCGAGAAGAGAATCCGGTGCTGCGGCAGCCAGACGACGCAACTGTCGACGGTCTCTCCGCCCGGAGTCGCGTACAACTCGAAGCGCAGGCCACCGAGTTCGAAGGTGCAGGTATCGTCGAAACCCAGGTCGGCGACCGGCACGTCCTGGGGTGGCGGCGCAGGGGGTTCCCCGCGCCCCTCCGCGGCGGGACGGGCCGCGGCCGCGAGTGCCTCGCTGAACCAGATGCCGGCCTGTGCCTCGCGCACGCGCTTGATGCGCTGGTCGTCGCGCTGACAGTCCGGGAGACGACGCTGGGCGACGAGCTTCGTGTCCGGCTCGCGGAAGAGCGCCACGCCGCCGACATGGTCGACGTGTCCCTGGGTGAGCAGGATGTACCGCGTGGGTTGCGGGCAGGCGGCGTCGAAGAGCCGCTTGTGCAGGGGCGCCTCGAAGCCCATGCCGGTGTTGATGATCACGCGCCCCGCGGGGGTGCGGACCACATAGGCATTCGACAGGCCGGTGGACTGCCAGATGAAATCCCCGATGGGGATGGCGCGCTCGAGGTGTGCGCTGCGGTTGGCGAAGAAGTCCGGACGTATACCGACGAGCTGCCTGACCCTGTCCATCGCGCGCACCTTCCCCGAAGCAGCCACGATCCTGTAGATTCAAAAAGTACCACATCAATCGGTGGGTGCGCGCACCGCGCGGTGCCCGACACCCCGATGCGAATCACGCTCGCCACGCCTCGAGGAGACTGGAGCCATGAAATTGCTGAAACAGCTCGGCCTGCCGCCGATCTCCCAGCTCGGTCACGTCGTGCGGAATCTCGAAGCTTCGATGGCGCTCTACGAGCCCCTGTACGGTCCATTCTCGACCATGGATGGCACGGTGCAGGGTGCGACCTACCGCGGGCGCGTCGCGGACGTGAAGCTTGCCATGGCCTTCGGCCGCAGCGGCGACCTCGAGATCGAGCTCATACAGTGGCAGAGCGGCGAGAGTCCGCATCGCGAGTTCATCGAGCGCGGTCGCGAGGGCATTCATCACGTGCAGTTCCGTGTCGAGGACTGCGACGGATGGATCGCCAGGGCGCAGCCGCTCGGATACGAAGTGATCTGGTACAAGCGCTTCAGCGCCGACACGACCTTCGCCTACCTCGAGCGACCGGGCGATCCGACGCTGATCGAATTCCTGCAGATGCCATCGGGCGGTCCCGGCACCAGCGCCTGATACCACGCCTGCCATAGCGGGAGCGTGGGGGAGATGCGACTCGTACTCTGCAGCGGGCTTGCCACGCTGGCCTTGCTCGCGGCTTGCGAGCGTGGCGATCCGATCGACTACAGTGGTCCGGTCGCAGGCTGGGATCACTGGGGCGGCACGGCCGGGGGCTTGCGCTACTCGCCTCTCACCCAGATCAAGCCCGGGAACGTGCAGCGGCTCGAGGTCGCCTGGACCTATCACATTGGCACACTCGAAGATCCGGCGCCGATGCAGTTCCCGACGCTCGAGGTGACTGCGGTGCTCGGCGACGGGCGGCTGTACCTCTGCTCGCCACTCAACAGGGTCGTCGCGCTTGATCCCGAGACGGGACGCGAGATCTGGTCGTTCGATCCGCGCACCGATCTCGAGGGGATCTACGTCCAGCAGTGCCGGGGTGTGACTTTTCATCGGGACGATGCCGCACCGGCTGGTGCGGGTTGCGCGAGCCGCGTCCTCGCCGGTACGTTGGACGGGCGGCTCGTCGCGCTCGACGCGGCGCGCGGTACGCCGTGCGAGGACTTCGGCGCGGGTGGCACGGTCGACCTGCGCGAAGGCCTCGGGGAGGTGAAGCCCGGCGATTATGCGCTCACCTCCCCGCCGGTCGTCGTGGCCGGCCGTATCGTGCTCGGCGGCCACATCGTCGATAACGCGCGCCTCGACGTCCCTGCGGGCGTCGTACGCGCGTTCGACCTTCATACGGGTGCGCTCTCATGGGCCTGGAACTCCGTGCCGCCGGGGCGCGCGGATCCGAAGGTCGCGGGCACGGGCGAGTCTTACATCCGCGGCACTGCAAATGCCTGGTCGGTGTTCTCGGTGGACCACGAGCGCGGGCTCGTGTTCGTGCCGACAGGCAACACCTCCCCCGACCTGTATGGCGG
>JAGOXN010000259.1 GCA_018059685.1 Steroidobacteraceae bacterium
GGACGGAGAACCCGTGAGCGAGCAACGGTGCCGCCGCGCGCAGGTGGCCCGGGTGATCGTGAACAGGAAGCACTGAGATCGCGCGAGCGGAGGCACAGATCCAATGGACAACAAGTTCGGCGTCCTGCCCTTCGACAGTCCGGTCGAACCGACCATGGACTACGCGAAGATCGCCCCCCTCATCGGCGTGCCGAGCCCGCGGCATCCTCCGCACGATCGGGTGACAGCGGTGGACGTGGACCGCTGGTGCCAGGTGATGCGGGACACCAATCCCCTCTACACGGACGAGGAATATGCGCGGCAGAGCCCCTACGGCGGCTTGCTCGCGCCCTCGGGCATGATGCACGTGTTCGCCCTGGGGACGATGAAGGCTGCCATCGACCAGTTCGTTCACGGCAGGTGCGAGTTCCCGGACGATCCGAACGTGAAGCTGAACATCGTGGTCGAGGAGGAAGGCTACACCGGCGTCATGGCCACCGCGCAGCGCCAGCAGCATTTCAGGCGCATCAGGGTCGGCGACGAGATCCACTGGACGCTCGGCATCCGGCGTCTTTCGGAATACGACCATCTGACTCGCCAGGGGGTCGGCAGGAAATACCAGATGCTCTATCAGTTCTACAACCAGAACGACGAGCTGCTGTGCAATCAGACGTTCGACGTGCTCGTCTACAGGGCGCCGATGAGCACGCGCAGGCTGTACGCGGGCTGAGCGAATCCACGCATGGGTACGAAGAGGAATCAGGCAATGTCGCGCGAGATCAACAATGTCTACTGGGAAGATGTGCAGGTAAAGCAGGATCTCCCTGAGAAAAGCCGCGTCATCGACACGACGCTGATTGCGATGGGGGCGACCTGGGCGACGCACGACTTCATGCCAGTCCACCATGACCGGGATTTCGCCCAGTCGAAAGGGGCGCCCGACATCTTCATGAACATCCTGACGTCGAACGGCCTGATGATGACCTATCTGGAGCAGTGGGCCGGTCCGCAGGCGGTGATCAAGGACATTTCCATCAAGCTTTCGGTGCCCAATTTCCCGCGGGACAAGATGGACATGAACGCCCGGGTCACCCGCAAGTGGCAGGACAAGGGCGAGCACCTGATCGAGGTCGCATTCAGCGGGGACAACCAGATGGGTCCGCACGCGAACGGCACGGCGATCATCTCCCTGCCAACGCGAGGGTAAGGAGATGTCCCTGAAGAACAAGGCGTGCGTCGTCGGCATCGGCTCGACGGAATTCACACGCAACGCCGGCCGCAGCGAGATTCATCTCGCCGTGGATGCAGTCACGGCGGCCTGCGTGGACGCCGGCCTCGAGATCGACCAGATCGACGGCATGTCGAGCTACGGCACCGCCGGCATCTACGCCGCGGAACTCGCGCCCGACATCGACGTGGCGCGCAGCCTCGGCATACCGAACCTGCGCTACTTCGGACAGACCCCGTGGGGCGGCGGTGCCTGCTGCGGCACGGTGGCGCACGCGGCCATGGCAGTCGCTTCCGGAGTGGCGAACTACGTCGTGTGCTACCGGTCGCTCAAGCCCGCCAGCGGGACGGTTCGCTATGGCCGCCCGACCGCCATTCCGGCCGAGTATCGCTACAGCTATTACATGCCGTATGGCTTCGCCAGTCCCACGATGTGGGTGGCCATGCAGGCGAAGCGCTGGATGCACGAAACGGGGGCGACGCGCGAACAGCTCGGACACGTCGCGCTCGTGTGCCGCGAGAATGCCCTGCGGAATCCGCGGGCGATGTTCTACGGCAGGCCGCTCACCATGGAGGAGTACCTGAATTCCCCCATGTCCGCGGAGCCTTTCACGCTGCACGACACGTGCCTCGAGAACGACGGTGCCGTGGCGCTCATCGTCACCACGCCCGAGCGCGCCAGGGACCTGAAACAGAAGCCCGCCTTCATCAGCGGCGTCGGCTTCGGCACCGCCTACGACTCGCACAGCATGACCTCGTTCTACCGCGATTCGATCGGCTTGCCGGAGTGCACCGAGGCGGCGCGCGAGGTCTTCCGGATGGCGGAGCTCACTACGAAGGACATCGACGTGGCGCAGCTCTACGACGCCTTCACCGTGACGGTGCCCATGCAGCTCGAGACCTACGGCTTCTGCAAGTACGGGGAAGGGGGCGCGTTCTGCCAGGGCGGCGATCGCATCCGGCTGGGCGGCGAGCTGCCGATCAACACCTCGGGCGGCATGCTGGCCGAGGCCTACATCCACGGCATGAACATGATCGCCGAGGGCGTGCGACAGGTGCGCGGCACCTCGACGTCGCAGGTGCCGGGCGCGAGGAACGTGCTCGTGACCGGGGGGCTCGGCGTGCCGACGACCGCACTCGTTCTCACCCAGGGCAATTGACCAGTTTCGAAGCACGGGAGTCGAGCGGATGGCCATCGAATACAACCCGAAGTACATGAAGCACTTCTATGACCCGGTCTGGGAGAATTTCGAGAACGGGTTCTGGGAGGGCATCAAGCAGCGCAAGCTCAGGTTCCAGAAGTGCTCCGGTTGCGGCACGTTCAGCCATCCTCCGCGGGTCCGGTGCGCGAAGTGCAAGGGCGACGGCTGGGAATGGGTCGAGTCGAGCGGCAAGGGTCGCATCTACAGCTGGATCGTTGCCCGACAGGAGGTCCATCCCGCATATCGCGTGCCCTTCGAGGTCGTGCTGGTCGAAATGGTGAACGAGCCCGGCGTGCGCATGATCTCCAACATGATCGACTGCACGCCCGAGGAGATTTCCTTCGACATGCCGGTGGAGGTCTGCTTCAGGGACGTCACGAAGGGATGGGCCCTGCCCATGTTCAGGAAGTCCGGCAACTGACTGCGGGCAGGAACTGCCATGGATTTCTCGCTGAGTGAGGAGCAGCAGCTGTTCCGGGAGTCGGCCCGGAGGTTTCTACGGGAGCAGTGTCACTCGGGGACGCTGCGGGAGCTCGAGCGCAGCGATACCGGGTTCTCGGCGGCGCTCTGGAAGGACATGGCTGCACAGGGCTGGACCGGGATCGTCGTTCCGGAGCGCTACGGTGGCTCGGGTCTTGGCTTTCTGGCCCTCGGCGTGCTGCTCGAGGAGATCGGCAGAGCCGCCTTCGACAGCCCGTACTTCGCGAACCTCGTGGCGACGCTGGCGATCCTCGGCAGCGGCAGCAGCCCACGGACGCAACGGCTTCTGTCCGACATCGCGGGCGGCAACGCGATCGTTTCGCCGGCGATCGAGGAGCTGGGCGTGTCCTATGAGCCCCGCTTCGTGGCGGCACGAGCGGAACGATCGGCCGACGGGTTCATTCTCAGCGGCAGCAAGATGTTCGTGCCGTACGCCGATGTGGCGGACCATCTGCTGGTGCTTGTGAGGACCGAAGGAGCGATCGGCGACGAGGACGGGTGCAGCCTGATGCTGGTGGACCGCAGCTCACCAGGCATCAGGATAACCCGACTCGAGACCATCGCCCCGGATCGGCAGTTCCAGGTCGATTTCGAACGGGTCGTCGTCGCGGGGGATGCCGTGCTGGACGGTGGCGCCGCGCTGCGGCTCCTGTCCGACGTCCATCGGCAATGCACGGCCTTGACCTGTGCGGAGATGCTGGGCGGAGCGGAGCACCAGCTCGAGGTCACCGCAGAATACGTCAAGCAGCGCGTGCAGTTCGACCGACCTCTGGGATCGTTCCAGGCCGTGCACCATCACCTGGCCGACATGTTCACGCTGGTGCAGGCATCGCGCTGGACCACTTACCAGGCAATCGACCGGTTGCATCGGAACCGGCCGGCAGGCCGGGAAGTCGCCATCGCCAAGGCCATTTCGAGCGATGCCTGCCAGAGGGTGGCAGGGCTGGCGCAACAACTCCACGGTGGCGTGGGCGTCGACATGGCGAACGATCTGCAGTTCTACTTCCGCCGCGCCAAGGCGATGGAGCTGAAGTTCGGCCCGGCGCCGGTGCACCTCAAGCGTCTGGCCGAGCACCTCTAGCCCGGACGGATCCATGCATCGGGAGCGAGGATGGACTTCGAACTGACCGAAGCACAGCAGCAGTTGCAGCGCGATGTCATCGACTATCTCGAAAGACACGTCACGCCGGCGCTGGAGTCCGAGCTCCTTGCCCAGCAGGAAGGCGGCGGGCCGGATACACATCCGCATTACAGCCGGTTCATCCGGCAGCTGGGACGCGATGGCTGGCTCGGCCTGGCATGGCCGAAACGGTACGGCGGCCAGGAAAGGGACGCCATCGATCAGTACATCTTCTTCGACACGGTCGCTGGCTACTACAGGGTCCCGATACCGTTCCTGGCGATCAACGCCATCGGTTCCACGATCATGCGTGCAGGCACCGAGGAGCAGAAAGACCGCTTCCTGCCGC
>JAGOXN010000260.1 GCA_018059685.1 Steroidobacteraceae bacterium
GATCGGGCTGGTCAACCGGATCGTGCCGGCCGACCGCCTGCTCGACGAGGCGTTCGCACTGGCGCAGACGATCTGCGACAACGGGCCGCTGGCCGTGCGTACGGCGAAGGAGATCGCGGTGCGCGCCCTCAACAACGAGCCGAATTTCGTGCTGGAGAAGGCGATCGGGGCGCGCGTGTTCTCATCCGAGGACGCGAAGGAGGGTCCGCGCGCCTTTGCCGAGAAACGCAAGCCGGATTACCGCGGCCGCTGACGTGGCGCGCATCCGGTAGTCCGATCGGACGTAGCCCGTCAGCGGGTCGAACGCTACGTTCTTGCGGCGGAAAACCCGCGCATCGTCGCTGCGACGAGCGTTGCGCGCGGGGCCTGTAATTCCAGCGGCCATGCGGTCCTGGATCCCCGGGGTCGTCCTGATTGCGGAGCGTAGGCATGGACTTTGAATTCAGCGAACAAGAGCGCGCGTTCCTGCGCGAAGTCGGACAGTTCCTCGACGAGAACCATGACCCGATGGTCATGGACGTCACCCGCGAGAACATGGCGCAGGTGTGCGACACGCCGGAGCGGCGGGCCTTCATGCGCAAGCTCGCGAAGAAGGGCTGGCTCGGCATCACCTGGCCGAAAGAGGTCGGCGGGCAGGACGGTGAAGGCTTCTACGAGTTCCTGCTCAACGAGAAGCTGTCGTCGGTCGGCGCGCCGCAGATCGGCAAGGGCGTAGGCATCATCGGCAAGACGCTGATCCGCGTCGGCTCGGAGAAGCTCAAGAAGGAGTTCCTGCCGCAGATACTCGATGCGAAGATCGAGTTCGCGGTCGGCTACTCCGAACCGAGCGCGGGTTCGGACTCGGCGGCCATGCGGCTGAAGGCCGAGCGCAAGGGCGACGGCTGGGTGCTGAACGGGCAGAAGGTCTTCACCACGTCGGCACACTTCGCCGACTGGTACTGGGTCGGCGCACGCACCGACCCGGATGCGCCCAAGCACCACGGCATCTCGCTGTTCCTCATTCGCATGGACGACCCGGGTCTCACGATCCAGCCCATGTACACGATGGGCAATGAGCGCACCAACGCCGTGTTCTTCGACAACGTGTTCGTGCACGACGACTACCGTGTCGGCGAGCGAGGCAAGGGCTTCCAGTACATCGCCGAGGCCCTCGACATCGAGCGCTTCACGCTGTTCACGTTCTCGCCGATCCGGGGCCGTGTGGAACTGCTCTGCGACTTCGTGCGCGACACGGTGCGCGACGGCAAGCCGCTCAAGGACGATCCGGTGATCCGCCAGCGGATTGCGCAGCTCGTCACCGAGTGCGAAGTCGCTCGCCTGCTCGGCGTGCGGTTCGTGGATGCGGCCTTGAATTCGAGCAAGACGCCGACCGTCGAGGCCTCCGAGTACAAGCTCTATGCGACCGAGCTTTCGCGTCGCGTCGCCGACGCCACGATGGACATCGTGGGTCCGGGCGCACAACTCGCGCTCGGGACTGTCGACGCGCCACTCAAGGGCCGCGCGGAGAGCTGCTACACGTACACCGTGATCGACACGATCGGCGGCGGTTCGTCCGAGGTCCAGAAGAACATCATCGCCAAGCGCAAGATGGACCTCCCGAAGAATTTCTGACGGCCGCGACATGGCATTGCTGCAAGGCTTCACGGTTCTCGATCTCGCTTCCGTGGGACCGGCGGCGCGGGCCTCCCGCATCCTGGCGGACTACGGGATGCGCGTGATCAAGGTCGCGCCGGTCGTGGGGTCGGGCGTGGAGGCGATCGAGCCGGTTTTCCACGCCTACGGCGGCGGCCGTGGCATGCAGCGCATTCGCGTCGACTTGAAGGCACCGGCCGGGCGCGAGGTCATCGTCCGGCTCGTACGCACGGCGGACGCCCTGATCGAGAGCTACCGGCCCGGCGTGACGAACCGGCTCGGCATCGGCTACGAGCAGCTCAAGGCGCAGAACCCCGGCCTCGTCTACTGCTCGACGACGGGCTACGGACAGCAGGGGCCCTACTCGCAATGGGCCGGTCACGACATCGATTACCTCGCCGTAGGCGGCTTCCTCGCTTGCAGTGGTCGCGACGCCGAGGGTCAGCCGGCGCTCCCCGGGGCCACCGTGGCCGACAGCGCAGGCGGAGGTATGCATGCCGCGATGTCGATCATGGCGGCGCTCGTTGGACGCTCGAAGAGTGGCGTCGGCACGTACCTCGATGTGTCGGTCGTCGACGGCGTGCTGAATCTGATGTCCCTCTATCTCGACCAGTATCTCGCCACCGGCGAAGAGACGCGGCCGGGCTCGGCCCTGCTGACCGGCCAGTTTGCCTGCTACGGCATCTATACCGCCAGCGACGGCAAGCACCTCGCGGTCGGCGCGATCGAGGGCAAGTTCTTCCGCAATCTCTGCCGGCTGCTTGGGATCGAGCAGCATGCCGACGGCCAGTATGACCCTGCGCGCCAGGACGAGATCCGACGGGCCATGCAGCAGAAATTCCTCACGCGCACGCGCGACGAGTGGACGGCGCTGCTCGCCGGGCAGGATACTTGCGTGGCGCCCGTGCTCGGGATCGCCGAGGTGGCAGCGGACCGGCACTTGCGCGCGCAGCGCGCCTTCATGAGCGCGAACCATGCCGAGCGGGGCCGCTTCGAGCAACTCGCGCCGAACCTCGCCGGCGCGGAACGCGACCAGCCGGCCTTCGAACTGCCGCCGGCCGGTCACCTCGACACGGATGCGGTGCTCGGCGAGGCGGGCTACTCGGCCGACGAAATCCGTGCCCTGCGCGGCAGCGGGAGCATCCAGTGACACCCGGCTCGACGCAGTCGACGCAGGGAGCTGCGGACCTGCCACCCGCGGTGCTCGCCCTGATCGGCAGGCCGCAGTACGAGGAGCGTTCGGAGTTTCCGATCGAGATCGGCTACGTCTACAACACCTGCGCCGCGACTCAGAATGGCAATCCGCTGTACTGGGACGAGCGCGTCGCACGGGAACTCGCCGGCGCGCGCATCGCACCGCCGACGATGCTGTCCGTGTGGATGCGGCCGCATCACTGGGCCCCCGGCGCGCCGGGCGAGCGCAAAGCCCTGATGGCCCACTTCGATCTCAAGGAACTCTGTGGGCTGCCGGAGGCCGTCGTGGTGGGTAATGAGGCCGTGTTCGGCGAGCCGGTGCGCATCGGCGACGTCCTCATGAGCCACCAGGTGGTGCGTTCCGTGGGCGAACTCAAGGCGACGAAACTCGGGACCGGGCGCTTCTGGGTCATCGACGTCGAGACCCGCAACCAGCGCGGCGAATGGGTAGGGACCGAGACCTACAGCTTCCTCGGTTACCGCCGACCGGAGTCGGCGCCGTGAGCACGATCCGCAACCGATTGGCGGGCGAGGTGGCAGAAGGACAGGATCTGCCGCCGCTGCGCGTCGACGTCACCGCGACGACGATCGTGCTCGGAGCGCTGGCGAGCCGCGACTGGCGTCCGATGCATCACGACAAGGCTTTCGCCGTCGAGCGCAATGGAGTCAAGGACATCTTCATCAACACGCCCAATTTCCAGGCGTGGTTCGAGCGCTACCTGAGCGATTGGACCGGCCCGAAAGGCCGCCTCGGACGGATGTCGTTCAAGATGAAACGCTCCGTCTTTCCGGGCGACGAGATGACGTTCACGGGCCGCGTCGCGCGTACCGCGACCGATGAAACCGGTTGCCATTGGGCCGACGTCGACTTCCTCGTGTCGGTCGCCGGCACGCCGACGACCGAGGGCCGTGCGCGGATTGCGCTGCCCGCGGATGAATCCGACAACCCCTGGGCCCGCAAGGGACCCGACTGGAAACCCTGACGCGGCGCCCGCGCCGGGTCGTTCGACTGCAACGAGAGCAAAGCCATGGACCTCAAGTTTACCGACGAACAGCGCATGCTGCGTGAAACGAGCCACGACCTGTGCGTGGCCAACTGCGGCTTCGACGTGGTGCGCAAGATGGAGAACGATCCGGTCGGCCTGCCGGACGCGCTCTGGCGCAACATGCAGGAGATGGGCCTGCTCGGCATCCTCCTGCCGCAGGACCAGGGCGGCATGGGTCTCAACATGCTCGATTGCGCGGTGATCTACGAGGAGTTCGGCCGCGCGCTGGTACCGGGACCGCACTTCTCGAGCGCCGTGATCAGCGTGCTGGCGATCCGGCGGGCGGGCAGCGAGGCGCAGCAGAAGGAGTTCCTGCCGGGCATCGGCAGCGGGGAGTCGATCGTCGTGCCGGCGTGGCTCGAGCCCGATCACGGCTACGGCCCGGAGGGCGTGCAACTCGCGGCCAGTCGTGTGCAGGGTGGTTACAGCCTGCGGGGCGTCAAGCGCCACGTTTTCTGCGCCAAGGCGGCGCAGCAGCTGG
>JAGOXN010000037.1 GCA_018059685.1 Steroidobacteraceae bacterium
TCGATGGCGCCGCCCTGACGAGGACGTCAAGGTGGTCGACGACCGCAACAACGAAGTTCTGCACATCCCGCCCGCCGCCGATGGGCTGCCTGAACGAATGCAGTTGCTCTGCGCGTTCGCCAACGACAGAGCGGACGAGCCATTCATCCATCCGGTCGTCCGGGCAATCCTGCTGCACTTCATGCTCGGCTATGACCACCCGTTTGCGGACGGCAACGGTCGTACGGCACGCGCGTTGTTCTACTGGTGCATGGCCCAGCGCGAATACTGGCTGATCGAGTTCGTCTCGATCTCCCGCGTGATCAAGAAGTCCCCGGCCCAGTACGTTCGCGCTTACCTTTATACCGAGACCGACGAGTGCGACACGACCTATTTCCTGCTGCACCAGCTCCGTGTGCTGAATGAGGCGATCGTCGACCTCCACGCTTACCTGCACAGGAAGGTTGAAGCGCTGAGAGATGCGCAGCACCTGCTGGGGCAGTCGCCTGCGCTGCACCAAAGACTGAACCACCGGCAGCTGGCGCTACTCAATCACGCGCTTCAGCATCCGAGGTTCGTCTACAAGATCGACCGACACCAGTCCTCGCATCATGTGACCTACCAGACCGCTCGAACCGATCTCCTCGATCTGGTCGAGATGGGGCTGCTCGAGAAGTCGACCATTGGGCGGACATTCATATTCGTGCCGCCGGAAGACTTGCGAGCACGGCTGGACAAGCTGAGACAGGGGCCGGAAGTCCCCAAGTCGAGCGCCGCATCCCATGAGGGGCGTGTGGACGAGGGCGCGGAGTCGTAATGGCGAAGATGCAATCAAGCGCCAATCACAGCTACGAGCCGAATCAACTGAGACCCTACACTGAGACTATACGTCCAGATTGGTTGCGGCCAGCGCGTTGCGCTCGATGAACTCACGCCGCGGCTCGACCTGGTCGCCCATCAGCGTCGAGAAAATCTCGTCCGCACCGAGCGCATCCTCGATCCTGACCTGTACCAGGCGTCGGGTGGCGGGATTGATCGTCGTGTCCCAGAGCTGGTCGGGGTTCATCTCACCCAGTCCCTTGTAGCGCTGGATCGACTGTCCCTTGCGCGCCTGCGCGAGCATCCAGTCGAGCGCCTCGCGGAACGTGGCGATCTCCTCTCGTGCCTCGCCTTTGCGCACGTACGCGCCCGCTCCGAACAGGCCGCCGAGCGTGCGTGAGAGCTCGCTGATGCGCCGGTACTCGCTCGAGTTGAAGAATTCGCGATGCAGGTGCTTCTCGACCGACACGCCATGCTCGGTACGCACCACGACGAGGTGTGGCGGCGCCGCCTCCTGCAGGCGCACCGCGTAGCTGCGACCGGCCGGCTGCGCGACGTTGAGCAGTGCCTCGAGATGCGTACCCCAGTCGACGAGCTTTGCGACGTCTTCACGATCTCCAGCGGACAACACCGGCAGGTGCAGCATCTGCTCGAGGACATGGCGGTCGTAGCGGCGTGGCGAGCGGCGCACGGCCGCCTCGAATTCCATGTAGCGGCGTGCAAGCGTGTCCAGGGCGGTCGCAGGCATCGGGTCCGCCGTCCCGGTGACGTGGAGTTCGACGTCCTCGAGCGCAGACCTGAGCAGCAACTGGTTCAGTTCCGCATCGTCCTTCACGTACTGTTCGGACTTGCCCTTCTTGACCTTGTAGAGTGGAGGTTGTGCAATGAAAATATGACCGCGCTCGATGAGAAGTGGGATTTGCCTATAGAAGAATGTCAGCAATAGAGTACGGATGTGGGAGCCATCGACATCGGCATCCGTATTATGGCAGCAGATGCCGCCCATGCCAGCGATGAAATTCTCGTCAGTGTCGACGGAAAAGTCGTAGACGTAACCGTTGCTCGGCGCGACCTCTTCGATCGAGGTCACCGGCAGCACCATGAGATCGCCAGCCAGCCCTTCGAAACGACGATTGACGCTTGCGCCGACCCGATCGACGTGCGCGCGAATGGCGCAGGCACTCGCATGATCGGTCCAGGCAGGCTCGAGCAGGCGCAGGTCTTCTGCGGCCGACACCGTGACCTGCCAGTGCCTGTGCCTCGTGATGCAGGGCCGGCCGCGGATCTGGCGTACCTTTCCATCGGGCTCGTGCTCGCTCAGTGAGCCCACCACGCCCAGGGACGACAAGAGGTACAGGAGTCCGCTGGCGAGGTCGTACGAGGAAGTCGCGAACCCGATGCGTCCCGCTGATAACGTTCCGTCGCCGAGCAGGAAGCCGCGCAGGAAAGCGAGCCGCAGGTCCACAGGCACGTTGTAGACGAGATCGGGGATGCGCTTGGAGTGTGACTCCGCTCCTTTGAAGCCGAACAGTTCCTGCCAGGCTGCCGCAGCTACTCGATTGACGAGCTTTAGTTCCGCTGCTCGGCCGTGCGTCGTGTAGAACTCGGGTGCCAGCCGAAACACCCGCTGCATGCGGTCGGTCAGCTCCGGTACCAGAGCCAGATTGCTGCGACCGATCGTCAGGCGGATGCCGTTGCGATCCGAGCAGGAACCCTCTGCGAGATAGAAGCCCAGCAGGAATAGCAGGTCTTGATCGACTGCCAGCCGCGGCGGGATCCCATCGTTCGCGTAGTGCTCTGGCGTCAGGCAAAAATCTTCGCGGTTCGCGAACCAGTCGACGTCCGCCCGGTCGAGGTCGGCGATTCGCACCGCATCGCGGACGGCATTTCGTCCCGATCCACGGTACTGCTGGTTCCAGGTTCGATCGAGTCGGCTTGGTACGGCCTGCACGCATCCCTGGACGACACCCGCATCTGCTCCCACCGCTTGCAGGTACGCATCGAACTGCGACTGTGTCGGTCGCGAGCGGCCCTGCTCCCACGCGTAAAAGGTCACTGGTTGCCGAATACCGACTGCCTCACAGAGCGCGCGATTGGTGATCCCGCGCGCGCGTCGCTGATCTGCCAGCGCCCGACCGACTGCTGGCGGAATCTCGACGCGGCCCTCCAGCAGCTGCTCGTTGCCGGCATGCTTCGTCCGCACGCGATTCTTGCACCACTCCTCGACCGCCGGCCCGCGCAGCCAAGTGTTGAGCTTCTGACGACGTGCGCACCAGAGCCCCTGAAGGATGTCGATGCGTAGCGGCCCCGCCTCCGGAATCGGCAGTCGCCGCGGCGCGACCAGCCGGTCGCCGACGCGGAGATCGTCTCCACGCTTGAGGCAGATAGCACCATCGTCATGTGTGAATACGCTGTGGCTCGCAGTCACGCGCACGGACCGGCCGTATGCCGTGCGCACGCGATACAGCTTTTCCTCGAGCGGATGGCGAATCACAGCATCGATCGACCGGAAACGGACTGCCTGGTCGTTGAGACCGAAGCAGAGCACCTCGCCAAGCTCCCCGTCGAGGAGTTCCGCGGCCCTCAGACGCTGCGAATGGCCATCGTCACGAACAGCACCCGATGCAGAATGTGCTTCGAGGCTCGCATCGACGAATTCACCGATTCGCACCATGCGCGTGACACGGTCGCGCCCGCGCACGAACGCATGGTCGTCCCCGTCCACACTCATGACGATGATGCGGTGATAGCGCAGCTTGCCGATGTCGAACTCGTCCTTGCCGATACCGCAGCCGAGGGCTGTGATCAGCGTGCCGACCTCGGCAGACGACAGCATCTTGTCGAAGCGTGCGCGCTCGACGTTCAGGATCTTGCCCTTGAGCGGCAGGATGGCCTGGGTGCGACGATCACGGCCTTGCTTGGCGGAACCGCCGGCCGAATCGCCCTCGACGATGAAGAGTTCCGAGAGCGCGGGATCCTTCTCCTGGCAATCGGCAAGCTTCCCCGGCAGTCCTGCGATATCGAGCGCACCCTTGCGCCGCGTCAGCTCGCGCGCCTTGCGCGCGGCCTCGCGCGCGCGGGCTGCATCGATGATCTTGTTGACGACTCCCTTCGCCTGGGCCGGGTTCTCGAGCAGGAATTCGCTGAGCTTCTCTGCGACCAGGGACTCGACGACACCCTTCACCTCGGACGAGACGAGCTTGTCTTTCGTCTGGGACGAGAACTTTGGATCCGGCAGCTTGACCGAGAGCACGGCTGTCATGCCCTCGCGTGCGTCGTCGCCCGTCGTCGGGACGCGATCCTTCTTGCTCGCCAGTTCCCGCTCGATGTAGTCGTTCAGGGTGCGCGTCAGGGCGCCGCGGAAGCCGGCGAGGTGGGTTCCGCCGTCCTTCTGCGGGATGTTGTTCGTGTAGCAGTACATCGTCTCCGCGTAGGAGTCGTTCCACTGCATGGCGAGTTCGACGCCGATTCCGTCGCGCTCACCACGAAACCAGACGATGGACTCGTGGATTGCGGTCTTGCTGCGGTTCAGGAAGCGGACGAACTCGCGGATACCGCCTTCGTGATGGAAGATCTCGCGCTTGTCGTCGCGCTCGTCGATGAGCTCGATCCGCACACCGGAGTTGAGGAACGACAGTTCCCGCAGGCGCTTCTGCAGGATCTCGTATTCGAATTCGATGTTGCTGAAGATCGTGTCGCTGGGCTTGAAGCGGATGACCGTGCCCCGCTGCTCGCTCGGGGCGACGTCCGCCAGCGGCGCGACGGGTTCGCCGAGGCGGTACTCCTGGCGATGTTCGCGGCCCCCGCGATGGATGGTGACGTTCAGGACTTCAGACAGGGCGTTCACGACCGACACGCCGACGCCATGCAGGCCGCCCGAGACCTTGTAGGAGGAATCGTCGAATTTGCCGCCCGCATGCAGGACGGTCAGGATCACCTCCGCTGCCGAGCGGCCCTCCTCCGGATGGATATCCACAGGAATTCCACGGCCGTTGTCCGAGACCGTCACGGACTGGTCGGCATGGATCGTGACCACGACATCCGTGCAGTAGCCGGCGAGCGCTTCGTCGATCGCGTTGTCGACGACCTCGAAAACCATGTGATGTAGCCCGGTGCCATCATCGGTGTCGCCGATGTACATCCCCGGGCGTTTTCGGACTGCGTCGAGGCCTTTTAAGACCTTGATTTTACTGGAGTCGTAGGTGTCTGCGCCGCTCATGGGGGTACCGGTGCAAGAGGACGCGAAATTATATCAGACGGGTCACCGCCCCATGTTCCACGTGGAACAGTCGGTGCGGCGGGAGGCGTTCGAAGGCTGGATTACCCGCGTCCAGGGCCGTCAACACCAGCTGTGCAGGCAGGTCGAGCACTTCATCGAGCAGGCGCTCGAAGTTCTCCGCATCGAGCTCGGCGGCCGGATCATCCACAAGCAGCACCGCAACCGGCGACCCTGATTCCGCATCACAGCGCAGTTGCCCGATCAGCATGGCGGCCGCCACCAGCTTTTGCTGTCCGCGAGAGACACGATCACGCGCCGCCGTGCCTGCGACGCGTATCGTCACGTCTGCGCGGTGGGGGCCCGCATGTGTCAGGCCTCGGGCCACATCCCGCTTCCAGGAAGCTGCCGTGGCATCCTGCAGGTTACCGTCGGCTGGCCAACCGCGATTGAGCAGCAACTCGACAGGCGCGCCGAGCAATCTTCGACCCGCCTCAGCCACCGGCACCGTGAGTCGCTCGAGGTATCGCGAACGAAACCCCGCGACGATTTCACCGACCTCGACGAGCTCTGGATCCCAGGCACGGACGGCCGACGCGGCCTGCCCCGCGCGCAGCGCAGCGTTCCTCTGCCTGAGCGCACGCTGGTAGCGGCGCCAGTGCTCCACGAATCCTGGTTCCACGTGGAACACTCCCCAGTCGAGGTAGCGCCTACGCTCCTGCGGCCCCCCTTCGACCAACCGGTGAACCTCAGGGTCGATCGCCTGGACTGGAAGGATTGTCGCGAGCTCGGCTAAGCCCGCCACCGGGCGACCGGCGAACCTTGCCTGGACTCCCGTCCGACTGACCCGCATCCCCACGGCACGCGCTTGCGTTCCCTGGGCCACGCGTCCCGTCAAGAGGAAGGCGTCACTGCCGTCGCGAACCAGCGGCTCGTGCCTGGACGCGCGGAAGGAGCGTCCGCGCCCAAGAAAGAAGATCGCCTCGAGCAGGCTCGTCTTGCCCGCCGCGTTCAAGCCGCAGAGGAGACTGCAACGGCTATCGAGCTCCAGTTCCGCCTTCTCGATGCACCTGAAGGCCTCGACTCCGAGCCGCTCCAGGCTCATCGGCGGCCGATCCGCCGCCTACAGCCGCATCGGCATGACGACGAACTTCGCACCCGGATCGGCCTCCGAACGGATCAGGCAGCTGCTGTTGCCGTCGGTGAGCGCAACTTCGACTTCCGGCCCCTCAATCGCAGCCAGTGCGTCGAGCAGATAATTCACGTTGAAGCCGATCTCGACCTCCGGTCCCTCGTAGGTCACTTCGACCTCTTCCTCAGCCTCTTCCTGCTCTGGATTGTGCGACTGGATGATCAACGCATTCGGCTTCACCGCAAATCGGATACCACGATACTTCTCGTTGGACAGGATTGCCGCACGCTGCAACGCGTGCCGCAAGTCCTCCCGGACTGCCCGCACAATGAGCGGCGGGCTGTTCGGTATCACGCGACCATACTCTGGGAAACGCCCGTCAATAAGCTTCGAAGTGAAGCGAATGTCGCCGATCTGGACACGAATATGATTAGTGCCGATCGCCAGGTCCAGGGTCTCCGCATCGCTGCCCAGGATTCGTTGCAGCTCCAGGACACCTTTGCGCGGTACGATCACCTGCTGTGCCGACTTGCCGCCTTCCGTCAGTGAGATGTCACACAAAGCCAGACGATGGCCGTCAGTCGAGACAGATCGAAGCACTTTTGAGGATGTTTCCAGCAGCATCCCATTGAGGTAGTAGCGCACGTCCTGCTGGGCCATGGAGAAATGGGTCTTCTCCAGCAGCCGCTTGAAGTCCTTCTGCGGGATCTTCAGCACCTGCTGCGCATTGATCTCCTCCACGGTCGGAAACTCGGCCGCCGGGAGCGTCGTGAGGGCGAAGCGACTCTTGCGCGCGCGCACGATCATCCGCTCGCCTTCGAGCGTCAGGTTGATCTCCGCGCCCTCCGGGAGCGCCCTGCAGATGTCGAGCAACTTGCGACCCGGGACGGTCACGTCGCCGTTGCGTTGCACGTCGACCTCGGACGAGGCGACCAGCTCCACCTCCAGGTCCGTCGCCGTGATCGCAACGCGACCGCTTTTCGCCGACAGCAAGATGTTCGCAAGGATGGGCATCGTCTGGCGTCGCTCGACGACGCCGATGACCGCCTGCAAGGGACCCAGGATGGATTCGCGCTTCGCAATGATCTTCATCGTGTCACTTCCAGGATTGAATCTCTTATTCGAATTTCTCTGAACTAAACCTATTACTGTTGTTTCTAGCACAGCCTCTGCCTGTGCAGAACGCGATTTTCGCCATGCGCGACGCGTGGTTGCCGTCGCGACCGGGTTGCTGATAACGACCGGGCTCCCTGTCGGAAGCCTGTGGACGAAATGTGGAGCGCGCGCCATCCACGAGTTGCGCACAAGTCGCTCACATCATCCTGCGAGCGTCCTCAACAGGTTCTGGTAGTCCTCGTTCATGCGCGTCTGCGACTGGCGGAGTTCCTTGATCACGCGGCACGCGTGCAGCACCGTCGTGTGATCGCGGCCGCCGAACGCGTCGCCGATCTCGGGCAGGCTGTGGTTCGTGAGTTCCTTCGCGAGCGCCATCGCCACCTGCCGCGGTCGCGTGATCGAGCGGCTGCGCCGCTTCGAAAGCAGGTCTGCGACCCGGATCTTGAAGTACTCGGCCACGGTCTTCTGGATGTTGTCGATCGTGACCAGGCGCTCCTGCAGCGCGAGCAGGTCCTTCAGCGCTTCCTTGGCGAAATCGAGCGTGATCGGTCGTCCGGTGAACTGCGAGTTCGCGATGACGCGCCGCAGGGCACCCTCGAGTTCGCGCACGTTGGAGCGGATGCGCTTCGCGACGAAGAACGCGACCTCCTCCGGCAGGTCGACGCTGCTCGCCTGCGCCTTGCTCATGAGGATTGCCACGCAGGTCTCGAGTTCCGGTGGCTCGATGGAGACCGTGAGTCCCCAGCCGAAGCGCGACTTCAGGCGTTCTTCCAGGCCCGTGACTTCCTTCGGGTAGCGATCGCAGGTGAGGATCACCTGCTGCTGTCCTTCGAGCAGCGCGTTGAAGGTGTGGAAGAACTCTTCCTGCGAGCGCTCCTTGCCGGCGAAGAACTGGATGTCGTCGATCAGCAGCGCGTCGAGCGTGCGATAGGCCGTCTTGAACTGGTTGATGGTGTTGTGCTGCAGCGCGCGCACCATGTCGCCGACGAACCGCTCCGAATGCACGTAGGCGACGCGGGCGTCCTTGTTCTGCGCGCGGACGTGGTTGCCGATCGCGTGCATGAGGTGCGTCTTGCCGAGACCGACGCCACCGTAGATGAAGAGCGGGTTGTACGCGCGCCCCGGGTTCTCGCTGACCTGTATTGCGGCGGCGCGCGCGAGCTGGTTGCTCTTGCCCTCGACGAATGACGCGAAGGTGAAGTCCGGGTTCAGCCGCCCGCCGATCTGCGGCGGCGGCGCGTCGCGGCGGCCGCGCAGTTCGGGCTCGCGCGGTGGTGCGGGTTCAGCGGCAATGACGCGCCGCGAGCCGATCTCCACGACGACGTCGGGAACCGGCGCGGGCACGAGCTCCAGGACGAGCTCCCCGATGCGACCGGCGCAGTTCTGGTTAACCCAGTCGACGACGTAGCGGTTGGGCGCGAGCAGCCGCAGCCGCGTGCCTTCCTCGACGGCCTGCAGCGGGCGGATCCAGGTGTTGAAGTGCTGCTCGGGAAGTTCGGCTTCGAGGCGGCGCAGGCAGTGATTCCAGAGCGAAACTTCCACGTTACGCAGGCCTCGGACGGGACGTCTCGTGCGTCTTCAATCGGTCAGGGGGGCGCGAGTTTATACCGCTGCCGGCCCTGTGGATATCCTTGCAAGGCGCAGTGGCGAAGCCGCGCCAAAGTTGACGCTGACGAGGCGCCTGCGTATCCTTTCCGGCCCTTTGCTCCGACCAGCGCAGCTCGTTGTTCCTGGTCGGAAATCCGGCAGTCACGGAGCCGCACATGAAGCGCACCTATCAACCGAGCAACCTCCATCGCAAGAGGACCCACGGCTTCCGTGCGCGCATGGCCACCAAGAGCGGTCGCCTCGTGTTGAGCCGGCGTCGAGGCAAGGGCCGCAAGCGTCTGTCGGTCTGACCACCGGGTCGCAAGGTCGCGCTCCGCCCCCCGCTGCCCAGGGACTGCCGCGGGCACGACGCCTCACCGACAAGTACCAGTTCGATGCCGTCCACCGCGACGGATACCGCACGTCCGACGCCTTGCTCATGGTCATTGCCAGACCCAACGGCCTCGGACACGCGCGGCTCGGCCTCGCGGTCGGCGTGCGCGCGGCGGGCAACGCGGCGAACCGCAATCGCATCAAGCGCGTCGTGCGCGAATCGTTCCGACTCCGCCGCAGTGATCTGCCGTCGGTGGATCTCGTCGTGAACGCGCGGCCCGCAGCAGGCCAGGCGAGCAACGCACAGATCCGCGCGAGCGCCGTCGCGCTGTGGGCCAGGATTTGCGAGCGATGCGCAAGATCCTGATCGCCGTCATCGGGCTGTACCGTTGGTTCCTGAGCCCGTTGCTCGGGCCGAACTGCCGGTATTACCCGACGTGTTCCTGCTACGCCCAGCAGTCCATCGAACGTCACGGCGTGTTGCGCGGCCTGTGGCTCGCCGCGACGCGCATCCTGCGTTGTCATCCGTGGCACGACGGTGGCTACGATCCCGTGCCCGACGCGCCGCCCTCCATCTTCAAGCGAACGTCCCATGGATAATCCCCGTCTGTTCCTCTGGATCGGCCTCGCGCTGCTCGCATGGATGAACGTCATCCAGTGGAACCGCGACTATGGCGCGGGCGCAGCACCGGCGCCGGGCGCTCCCGCCGTGACCGAGGGCAGTCCGAGCGACACGGCGGGCGCGGACGCTGCGCAGCTGCCGGCGCTGCCGACGCAGCAGGCCGCGAGCGCGGCGGCGGGCACGCCGCCCACGCCGAGCGCAGCGCCGGTACCGGAAGCGGCGACGGCCCCCGCGGCGGTGCGCGTCGTCACCGACGTGCTCGATCTCGAGATCAGCCTGCAGGGCGGCACGCTGGTGCGCGCGGACCTGCCGAAGTATCCGCACGACAAGCGTGCGGGCAGTCCGCCGATCCGTATCTTCGACACGCAGGAACCGAACTATTACGTCACGCGGAGCGGCCTGCGTGTGCTCAACGGGCGCGCCGAACCGACCCACCTCGCCCTGTACGCGAGCGCCTCGCCCGAGTACCGGCTCGCGCCGGGTGCATCCGAGCTGCGCGTGCCGCTCACGTGGACGGACGGGCAGGGCGTGACGGTCACGAAGACTTACGTGTTCCGGCCGGGCAGCTACGCCATCGAGATCCTCTATGACGTGGACAATCGCTCGGCCACCGACTGGGCCGCGGCGTCCTACGTGCAGATCGCGCGTCACATCATCGAGCAGAAGCGCTCGATGTTCGACGTCGAGAGTTTCGCCTACCGCGGACCGGCGATGTACGACGGCCGCAAGTATCGCAAGCTCGACGTCACGGACGAGGACGATGCGGCGCTTGCTCAGGACGCGACCGACGGCTGGATCGCCTCGATGCAGCATCACTTCGTGAGCGTCGCGGTGCCGCCGAAGGGCGAGAGCAACCATTACACGCTCGGCCGCGAAGGCAACCACGTGCTGCTCACGTTGCGCGGTCCCTTGAGGACGGTGCCGGCCGGCGGGACCGGCCGCTTCGAGGAGCACGTCTACGTGGGCCCGAAGCTGCAGCAGCAGCTGAAGAACGTCGGTCCCCGCGCCGAGCTCACCGCCGACTACGGCAAGCTCACGATCCTCGCGCAGCCGCTTTTCTGGCTGCTGCAGAAGGTCTACGGCGTGGTCGGCAACTGGGGCTGGGCGATCATCATCGTCACGATCCTGCTCAAGCTGCTGTTCTACAAGCTCACGGAGACGAGCGGCCGGTCGATGGCCAAGATGCGCACCATCGCGCCGCGCATCAAGAGCGTCCAGGAGCGCTACAAGGACGACCGCGAACAGCTCGCCAAGCAGATGATGGAGATCTACAAGCGCGAGAAGATCAACCCGGTCGCCGGCTGCCTGCCGATCCTGGTGCAGATCCCGGTGTTCCTCGCGTTCTACTGGGTGCTGCTCGAGAGCGTCGAGATGCGCCAGGCGCCGTTCATGGGCTGGATCCAGGACCTCTCGTCGATGGATCCATACTTCGTGCTGCCGATCCTGATGGGCGTGGCGATGTTCGGCCAGTTCAAGCTGAACCCGGCGCCGCCCGATCCGATGCAGGCGAAGGTCTTCGCCTTCATGCCGGTCGTCATGACCGTGATGATGGCGTGGTTCCCCTCGGGCCTCGTGCTCTACTGGCTCACGAACACGCTGCTCTCGATCGCGCAGCAGTGGAACATCAACCGCGTGGTCGAGGCCGAGGCGAAGAAGCGCGCCGGGTGATCCCGCCGTGCCTGCCCCCGGTCGCTGGGCCCCGGCCGGGTGGGTTGTTGCATTTGCAACATCCAGCCGTAGAATGTGACATCGGCACAGCTCCAGTTTCGTCATGGACAGCAATCTTGCAGAGCGACCGGATCCGCAGCGGGTGCTGGCCTCGGCGCTGCTCAGCGCGGGCAGGGAGCTCGGGCTGACCCAGGCCGAGCTCGGGACCGTCATCGGCCGCGATCGCACGGTCCTGAGTCGCGGCCAGCTCGACCCGCAGAGCAAGCCCGGCGAGCTCGCCCTGATGTTGATCCGGGCCTATCGCGCGCTATTTGCGCTGACCGGCGGCGAACAGGCCGCGATGCGCCACTGGATGCGCACCGAAAACCACCACACCGGCGGCGTGCCGTCCGAGCAGATCCGCAGCGTCCAGGGCCTCGCGCGGGTCGTCGAGTACCTCGACGCGATCCGCGGCAAGCCCTGATGACCGACCTCTGGGCGGCCTGCGGGGAACAGGCGGTGCCGCGCGCTCTCGGCGGCGAGATCCTGCGGCTGGTCGAAAGCCAGGAACAGGTGGCGACGAACCGGCTGGTCGCGAATCTCGCGGAACAGGAACTGCTCGAGGAGATGCTGGAGGCGAGCAAGCCGCCGCTGCCGAAGCGCGCCGCACGGCTCGATTACCTGCTCGCGACACCGTTCCGCTATCCGCCCCTGCGCCACGGCTCGCGCTTCGGGGGACGCCACGAGCCGAGCCTGTTCTACGGGGCACGAATGCTCGCGACCGTGCTGGCCGAATCCGCCTATTACCGGTTCGTCTTCTGGCAAGGCATGGTCCGCCCGCCACCGGCGGCGCTGCGCACCCAGCACACGCTCTTCGGCGCGACGCTGCGCGCGCGTCGCGGCTATCCCCTGCAGCTCCCGCCGTTCGACGTCCATCGGGCCGAGTTGACGAGCCCCGACGATTACACTTCGACGCAGCAGCTCGGCCATGCGCTGCGCGAGGCCGGCGCCGAGGCGATCGAGTATGTCTCCGCGCGCGATGCCGGGGGCGGCCTCAACGTCGCGCTGTTCTCCCCGACGGCGTTCGCGCGGCCCCGGCCGACCTTCAAGGAGGAATGGCTGTGCGAGACGCGCGCGGACGAGGTGAGCTTCTACGCGCGCGGCGCGTCCGGGCTCAGGTCATTCGCGCGCAGCGGTTTCGAAGTGAACGGCCGCCTGCCCGCGCCGGCCGCGTGACGCAGGGTGGAGCGTGACCTCGCTGCCCGGTGACACCATCGCCGCGATCGCGACCGCCCCCGGCCGCGGCGGCATCGGCATCGTGCGCATCTCGGGGCCCGCCTGCGCGGCGATCGCGACCGCGCTGCTCGGGGCCGTGCCGGCGGCGCGCAAGGCGGAACTGCGCGGGTTTCTCGACGAGCACGGGGCGGCGCTCGACGCGGGGCTCGCGCTCTACTTCCCGGCGCCGCATTCCTACACCGGGGAGGACGTGCTCGAGCTGCAGGGTCACGGCGGCCCGGTCGTGATGGACCTGCTGCTGCGGCGCGTGCTCGCGCTCGGCGCGCGCCTCGCGGCGCCGGGGGAATTCACGCAGCGGGCGTTTCTCAACGACAAGCTCGACCTCGCCCAGGCCGAGGCGGTCGCCGACCTGATCGACAGTGGTTCGTCGGAGGCGGCCCGCGCCGCACTGCGTTCGCTGCAGGGAGAATTCTCCGCGCAGGTCCACGCCCTGGCGGAAGCGGTGCTGGAACTGCGCATGTGGGTCGAGGCCGCGATCGACTTCCCGGAGGAGGAGGTCGACTTCCTGGCCGACCGCGCCCTAGCCGCGCGCATGGAGTTCATCCGCGGGCGCTTCGCGGAACTCGCCGAGACCGCCCGACAGGGTGCGCTGCTGCGCGACGGGCTCACGCTCGTGATCGCCGGGCGTCCCAACGCCGGCAAGTCGAGCCTGCTGAACCGGCTCGCGGGCTACGACGCCGCCATCGTCACGCCGCTCCCCGGCACGACCCGCGACGTCCTGCGCGAGCGCATCGAGATCGACGGACTGCCGCTGCACCTGCTCGACACCGCCGGATTGCGCGACTCGGCGGACGAGATCGAGGCGGAAGGCATACGTCGTGCGCACCAGGAACTCGAACGCGCCGGCCGCGTGCTGTTCGTCGTGGATGCGTCGGATGCGGCGGCGGTGGCCGCGATCGCCGACGACCTCGCGGCGCTGCCGACCGAGTCGCCCTGCACCGTGGTGATGAACAAGATCGATCTGGCCGGTGTGGAAGCGGGCGTGGAACCGGGCGCGGGAGCGCCGCCGCGCGTGCGAGTGAGCGCCAGGAGTGGCGCGGGCCTCGAGCTGCTGCGCGCCCACCTCAAGGACTGCGTCGGTTTCCATCCGGCGGGCGACGGAGCCCTCTCGGCACGGGCGCGCCACCTCGACGCGCTGCGCCGGGCACGGGCACACGTCGAGGAGGCGCACCGACTGCTCACCGAGCGCCATGCCGGCGAACTCGTCGCGCAGGA
>JAGOXN010000261.1 GCA_018059685.1 Steroidobacteraceae bacterium
TCGCGCGGTGCACGAGCGTCCGCGTCGGACTGCAGTACGTGGGCGAGCTTGTTGGGATACTCACGGTGCACGCAGTGCAGCGCGAGTTCGGCGAACCGCCCCGCCGCGGCGGAGTCCAGCGCTGCGGCCGCGGGGGCCGCAGGGGTCGGTGCTGCGAGGCAAAGCAGCAGGACTGTGATTGCTCCGATGACCTGGTGCATGCGCCTGTTTCCCCTTCGCAGGATGACGGTGATCCAGCCCCGCAGGCTCATGGCTCAGCCCTGCCGCGGGGTTCGGTCCGCGAGGGATCGCACTACCTCACGATATTGCCGTCCGCGTCCAGTACCTTGACTTCCCCGAGGCGAAGGTCGCGGATCGGCTGTTCGATCGTCTTCAGGTCGCCGATCACGACCCAGGTCATGCGCGACGGATCGAGCGATTCCCGTGCGGCCGCCCGCACGCCTTCGTCCGTCTGCGCCTCGATCCGCGTCTTGAGCGTGCGGACGTAGTCGTCGGGCCGGCCGAAGGTGACCATCTGCGCGATCGCGCCGCTCACCGTCGAGTTCGTCTCGAACTGGCCGGACAGCGCGCGCACGTCGCGATTGCGGATCCTGGCGATCTCGTCGCCCGTCGCCGGTCGCGGCCCGAGGAACTCGGCGATCTCGCGCTGGATCTCGCGCATTGCCTCGACCGTCCTGTTCGTCTGCACCGGGGCGGACAGCAGCCACGGGCGCTCGCCCAGCGCGTCCGGGAGGCTCGAACGCGCGCCGTAGGACCAGTGCTTGTCTTCGCGCAGATTCATGTTGATGCGCGAGGTGAACGTGCCGCCGAGGACGTTGTTCATCGTCTCGATCTCGAGGCGGTCCGGCGCCGTGCTCGACGCCAGGGTCTGCCCCACGAGGATGTTGCTCTGGATGGCGCCGGGCTTGTCGACCAGGAAGATGCGGGGCGCAGTCGATCGCGCGGCGGCGGCAAGCGCTTTGGACGGCCTGGGCGTGGCCGGTGCGCCCCAGTCCCCGAAGTGCCGTTCGAGGAGCGGCACGATACCGTCCATCGTGACGTCTCCAGTGACGATCAGCGTCGCATTGTCCGGGCGGATCCAGGAATCATGGAATGCGACCAGGTCCTCCCGGGTGAGCGACGTGATCGAGGCTTCCGTGCCGAGGCCGGAGAACGGAATCCCGTACGGGTGCGCCGTCCCATAGAGCAATGGTGGCAGGATGCGGCCGGCGAGTGCGTCGGGGCTCGATTTCTCGCGCGCGATCGCGGCGATCCACTCCCTGCGTACGCGGTCGATTTCCGGCTGCGGGAACAGCGGGTTGCGCACGACGTCGGCCAGTAGTGCCACGGACTCGTCGAGTCGATCCACGAGTGCGGAAACCGTGGCGACCGACACGTCCAGGGACGAGGAGGCCGCCAGCTCCGCGCCGAGCGACTCCGCCCGGCCGGCGATCGCCAGCGCGTCGAGCTTCTTCGTTCCCTCGTCCAGCATGCTCATTGCGAAGCTCGACGTGCCGGACTTGCGCCCCTGGTCCGCTGCGTAGCCCGCATCGAAGAGCAGCATCACGCGCGCGACCGGTACGTCCGGTCGGCGCGCCACGATCACGGGCATGCCGTTCCCGAGCCGTGAGCGTTCGAGTGCGGGGAACGCCACGCCGGGGAAATCGCTGGTCTCGGGCGGTCCGAGCCTGCGGTCCACGACATCTACCGCTGCGTTCGAGTATTTCGGGTAGGGGTGGACCTCGAGCGTGTGGTCGCCCCGTGACAACCAGCGCCCTGCGGCCGCGCGCACCTGTTCCGGCGTCGCCTGTGCGATCGCGTCGAGCGAGCGGGCGTAGCAGCCGGGGTTGCCTTCGTAGACCTCGCAGGAGGCGAGTACGTCGGCCTTGCCACCGAAGCCACCGATGCGCTCCAGCCCCTTGATGAAGCCGGCTCGGATGGCTGTCCTGGCCCGCTCGAGTTCGTCTGCGGTCGGGCCTTTGGCGATGAAACGACGCAGTTCCTCATCGACGATCGCCTCGACGCGCTGGTGCGGCACGCCTTGCTTCACGTCGGCGGTGATGGCGAACAATCCCGAGATTTCAAACGCGCTCAGGCCGGCACTCACCGTGTCGGCGATCTGGTCGCGGTACACGAGCCGCTCGTACAGCCGGGAGGTCTTGCCGCCACCGAGGACGTGGCCGGCGAGTGTGAGCAGCTCGGCGTCGAGCGTCCCGTCCTGTGCGGTGTTCCACACGCGATAGAGCCGGGTCTGCGCTACCTGGTCCAACATGAGCTCGCGGGTCGACTCGTCGCGCGCGGCCACGTGGACCTCCGGGCGCGTGAGCGCGGGCCCCGCCGGGATGTGGCCGAAATATCGTTCGGCCTGCGCGCGTGCGGTCGCGGCGTCGATGTCCCCCGCGAGGACCAGGACGGCGTTGGCCGCACCGTAATACGCTCCGAACCACGCTTTCACGTCCTCGAGCGATGCGGCATTCAGGTCATCCATCGAACCGATCGGCAGCCACCGGTAGGGATGGCCCTCGGGATAGCTCGCGCGGAACAGGGCCTCCCACACGCGACCGTACGGACGGTTCTCGCCCTGGCGCTTTTCGTTCTGCACGACGCCCCGTTGCTCGTCGAGCCGTGCCTGGTCGATCACGCCGAGCAGGTGGCCCATGCGGTCGGATTCCATCCAGAGCGCCAGGTCGAGCGCGGTCGTCGGCACGTTCTGGAAGTAATTCGTGCGGTCGAAGCCCGTCGTGCCGTTCTGGCCGGTGGCCCCGACCTGCTCGAACGGCTTGAAGTACTCGTCGTTGTAGTTCTCCGAGCCCTGGAACATGAGGTGTTCGAACAGGTGGGCGAAACCGGTCCTGCCGGGCTGCTCGTCCTTGGATCCGACGTGATACCAGAGGTTGACCGCGACGATCGGCGCCTTGCGATCGGTGTGGACGATGACGGTCAAGCCATTGTCCAGCTTGAATTTTTCATAGGGGATCAGCGGGGCATCGGCGGCAGCGGCGGGGGTCGCCGCGACTGCCAGGGCCAGGCCGGCAGTGGCGAGAATCGAGTTCAGGTTTCGAGTCACGACGTAGCTCCTCCGCACGCCCGGCGCTCCGGCCAGATCCGGCCCCAGCTGTTGCTTTATTACATCAAGACCAGGGGCGTGCAGCCAGCCGGAAGAGACCAGCGCAATGGCAGGAAAGTTTCCTCTTCAAGGGTTCGCGGTAAGTCCGGATGCATGAATGACTTGAACCGCGACTTTAGCCGTGTCACGCTAGCGTCCATAGCGGGCGGTGGCCCGGGATCCTGGCGCGCCGCCTTTTGCGGCGCACTGAAAACTGCAACGAAGAAGGTTTGGCGTAAAAGCCACAAGGAGGACTTTAAGTCATGTCACGTCGTTATCTCCTGCCGCTGGCCGTGGCCGCCGTACTGGCGACGCCGCTGGCCGCAACGGCCGCGCAAGGCGACTGGCTGGTGCGCGTCGGTATGTCGGGCGTCGATCCGAAGGAATCAAATCTCGAGAATGCCCCGGGTGTCGGCGGTGATCTCGTCGTCGACTGGGGCGTGAGCTCGACGTTCAACGTCAGTTACATGCTCACGGACCACATCGCCACCGAGCTGCTCGCTGCCTGGCCCTTCACGCACGGCGTCGACCTGAAGACGGGCGGCGGCGGCGTGCAGCGCGTCGGCTACGTCGACCACCTGCCGCCGACGTTGAGCCTGCAGTGGCACTTCAATCCGGACGGAGCCTTCCGTCCGTACATCGGTGCCGGCGTCAACTACACGCTCTTCTCGGGCGAGGAGCTGCGTGGGGTCGTCGGCGGCCCGCAGACGAAGCTCAGCCTCGAGGACTCCTTCGGTCCGGCCGCGCAGGTCGGCGTGGACCTGGCGCTCTCGAAGAACTGGTTCGTGAACGCCGACATGCGCTGGATCGACATCGACGCGGACACCGAAATCCAGCAACGCGGTGGACCGGCCACCGAGATCGGCACGCTGGAGATCGATCCGTTCATCTACGGCCTGCACGTCGGTTATCGCTTCGGTCGCCCGGAGCCGACGCCGGAACCCGCTCCGGAGCCAGAGGCTGCGCCGCCTCCACCTCCGCCTCCGCCTCCGCCGGCCCCGGCTGACAGCGACGGTGACGGTGTGCCGGACAGCATGGACAAGTGCCCGAACACGCCGGCCGGCACGAAGGTCGACTCGGTGGGCTGCCCGCTGGAGCAGACGCTCAAGCTGCTGTTCGATTTCGACAGCGCGGAGCTGCGCCCCGAATCGATCACGGAGCTCGAGCGCGTGGTGACCTTCATGGGTGACGTGCCGTTTGCCGCGGCGCTGATCGAAGGC
>JAGOXN010000262.1 GCA_018059685.1 Steroidobacteraceae bacterium
CACGGCCGGTCGGGTGCGGGACGCTCGACGCCTGTCATCAAGGGCACTTGAAGCCCTCAGGTAGTCTCTGCACCTTCCGCCGGTGCACCGGCGGCTTGGCTCAGGGTTGCCATCGGCAACGCCGGTGAGGTTTCCCTGAATTCATCCCGTTCACTCTGCGGATTCCGCCGCGGAGGCACCTTTCGATGAGTCCCCTGCACTAACCGCTGTGCTACAGGCCCATTGCCGGAATTGTACATATCCGCACCGCTTTTCCCACTGGTAACCGCGCGACGGCCCGGCAAACTCTCCCGATGAATGCAGGAAAAGTGTCCAAGTGCAGCGTCTGCGGTGTGCAGCTGGTCGGGCGGCAGCTGTTCAATTTGTGGATATTCACGGAACCTGGCGGCCCTCGAGTTTCATCATCGTGACCCAACAAGAAAGTCATTTCATCTCGATGCTCGGACGCCTGCCAACCGTGCATGGAAGGTGATCGAGGTCGAGTCACTGAGGTGCGAGTTACTCTGCTCGAACTGTCACGCCGAAGTGCACGACCCTGGCTCCGCGATTCGGAGCGCAATTGACACCACCAATCTCGATGGCACACACGAATCGAGTCATGTGGCCGGCTCCATGCGCAGCAGGCGACCCTCCGCCTCGTCCGTGAGCAGGTAGATGAATCCATCGGGTCCCTGCTCGACGTCGCGCACCCGGTCGTCGACGACTTCGCGCAGCAGGACCTCCTCGTGCACCACGCGGTCGCCGTCGAACTCGAGCCGCGAGACCGCCTCGGACTTCAATCCGCCGACGAACGCGTTGCCCTGCCATTGCGGGAAACGGTCGCCGGTATAGAACGTCAGCCCGCTCGTGGCGATGGATGGAACCCAGTAGTGCACGGGTGGCTCGATGCCGGGCGCCGTGGGTGAATCGCTGATCTTCGCGCCCGAGTACTCGACGCCGTAGCTGACCTTCGGCCAGCCGAAATTGAGCCCGGGCCGCGTGCGGTTCAGTTCATCGCCGCCCTTTGGCCCGTGCTCGATCGTCCAGAGTTCGCCCGTGCCCGGGTGCAGTGCGGCGCCCTGCAGGTTGCGATGTCCGTACGACCAGATCTCGGGCAGCGCACCCGGCCGACCGACGAACGGGTTATCCGCGGGCACGCGGCCGTCGCGCTCGATCCGCACCACCTTGCCGAGGTGCGTATCGAGCGATTGGGCGCGGGCGCGCTCGGAGTTGCGTTCGCCCAGCGTCACGAACAGCCGGCCGTCGCGCGCGAATACCAGGCGCGATCCGAAGTGGTGGCCGCCGGTCACCGTCGGCTGCTGCCGAAAGATCACCTGGACATCGGCGAGACGCCCGTCCTCGAGACGGCCGCGCGCGACGGCGGTGCCGTTGCCACCGTTGCGAGGTTCCGCGTAGGACAGGTACACGAGCCGATTGGCGGCAAAATCCGGGTCGAGGGCCACGTCGAGCAAGCCACCCTGCCCGACGGCATCGACTGCCGGCACACCGCCGAGCGCCGGACCCACCGTACCGTCCAGCGTGACGATCCGCAGCCGGCCCGGACGTTCGGTCACCAGTGCGCGCCCATCCGGCAGGAAGGCCATGCCCCAGGGGTGTTCGAGCCCGCTCGCGACCGTCACCAGTCGAATGGCCCCGTGCTCCGTCTGCTGGGTGGATTCCCCGGCACAGGCCGCGCCGAGACCTGCGAGCCCCACGACGACGAACAAAGCCGGGACGGACAGGGGAACGATCGAGCGCATGGACCGACTCCGTGACAGGCGGCGTGCGCGCATGATCGCACGCACGCCTCCAGACGTCAGGCCGCCCGCCCGGGGCCGGTCGGTCACGCGCGAGATCCGACCATCGCTCACCCGGCCGGCGGAGCCGCGCTCGGGCGGCCAGAGGCATCTGCCTGCGCCTTGCGGCCCTCGACGAAGTAATAGATCAGGAAGGCCAGGCCCACGCCGGCGGGAATCAGGCCGAAGTACCGCACCTCGCCGGCCACCGCCCCGAGCGCCACGAAGAGACCCGCACCGACGAACAACCAGACGAGTCCCGGCAGCAGGAAGCTCGAGCGGCTGCGCGGCTTCATCGACAGGTAGAACGACTCGGGGAGCTGCGGGACGTCCATGCCGCGCTCGATCGCCGCCATCCGCTCCTTGTGATTGGCCTCGACGATGTCGCGCCGGCGCCGGTAGTCCGTGATCGAGAAGACGATCGGGATCAGCAGCGACATGAAGATGGCAATGATGGGGATGAATACTGCGACAGCATCTTCGTTCATGGTCCGGCCTCCAGGGTGGTCAGGGGTTATATGCGCCCGGGCGTCCGCGGGTTGCAGGCGCCCCGCTGCAACCCGATCGGGGTTGCGGGCGTATAAAGGGCCATGGATGGCGGGATCGAAGAACTGCTGGCCGCGGGTCGCCATGCCCGTGCCTTCGATCTCGTCGTCCCGGCGTTCAAGGACCGCGTGTTTCGCCTCGCGTACTCGATCCTGAGGGACCGGGCAGCCGCCGAGGACGCAGCGCAGGAGACCTTCGTGCGGGTCTGGAGAGCATTGCCGGGATTCGACGGGCGCGCCGCCGTCGGCACATGGATCTACGCGATCACGCGCAATACCTGCCTGATGGAACTGCGCCGGCGCCGGCCGACCGTGTCATTCGACGATCCGCGTTCGGACGAAGCGCAGCGGGTCGCGGCGACCATCGCCACGGCCCCTGCCGAGGATCCCGAGCGCGACAACCTCCTCAAGCTCGTGGAATCCCTGCCCCGCAGCCAGCAGGAGGCCGTGCGCCTCTTCTACCTCGAGGACTGTTCCTACGAGGCCGTCGCCGAGTCGCTCGACATGCCGCTCGGCACCGTCAAGAACCTGCTGCACCGGGCGCGCAAGCGCCTGATGGAGCTCGCCCGACCCGACGAGGTCAAGGCCGCATGAACGAATCCACCCTGCTCGGCCCCTGCGCCGACTACGAACACGACCTGGTCGAGCTGATCGAGGGCACGCTCGGCGCGGATCGTGCGCGTGCCATTCGACATCACGTCCAGGCTTGCGCGCGCTGTCGCGCATGGGAGAGCGCATACCAGGCGATCGATGCGCGACTCGCGAGCGCATTGCCGCGGGTCATACCGTCGACGGAGTTCGAGAGACGGCTCGCGGAGCGCCTGGCAGGACTGGCCTCACCCGCGCGGCGCGCCGACCGGAGGCTCGCCGCGGATCGCGAGCACGAACGCCTGCTCGGGATGCTCGGACGCGGCGCGCGACGTCACGCGCTGCTCGACGCGATCGGGTCGGCAGCGGTCACCGCGTGTGTGCTGTTCGCCGGCCGGAACTTCCTCGACCCTGGCAGCATGCTCGCGCGACTGTCCGAGGGCATCGAACGATGGTTGCTGCTGGGCGGGATCGGCACGGCCGTCGCGCTCGGCGCCCTCGTGTGGTCCGCACGAAGGGGTGCACTACCGATCAACGTCTGGCAGGGCTGAAGGCTCGGCAGCTCGCCGAATGCGCCTGGCCGATCACAGGGTCGGCGCAGCGCACCCGCAACCGGACTGGTCAAACGCGCTTCGTCCAGCCGCAGGTGTCGGGCGCCTGGCCGTTCTGGATCGCGACCAGTGCCGATCGCAGGCGCTGCGTCACCGGGCCCACGTCACCGCTGCCGACCCGATGCTCCTTGCCCCGGTGCACGAGCGTTCCGACGCCGGCGAGCACGGCCGCGGTTCCTGAAAGCGCCGCTTCGCCGGTCTTCACCCATTCGAGCATCCCGGCCACGTCGAACACGCGCTCCTCGACCTCGAAGCCCATGCCGCGCGCCATGGTGAGCAGTGAGTCCCGGGTCACGCCGTGCAGGAACGTGGAATCGAGGCTGCGCGTGAGGATGCGTCCCTCGCGGATCAGCAGGAAATTGGCGGCGCCCGTTTCCTGCACCGATCCGCCCGGGCAGAACAGCACCTGGTCGACCTTGTACCTGTCGCGCGCCGCGAGCGTCGGTCCCATGGCCGCCGCGTAGTTGCCACCGGTCTTGACGACACCGAGGTGCTCCGCAGTGCGGTGACGCTCGTCCTCGACGTAGATGCGCAGCGGCTTCACCCCGCCCGCGAAGTAATCCCACACCGGGCTCGCGAGTACGATCAGCGTCGCCTCGTTCGACGGCGCCGAGGCCGCGCCGATGTTGGGCATGGTCCCGAAGAGCAGCGGCCGCAGGTAGAGCGCGCCCGGCGGCTCCGGGACCTGCGCGCGCACCCGGTCGATCACCGCGAGCACCATCTGCGCGAGTTGCTCCGCTTCGGGCACCGGCAGCACGAGCAGGCGGGCACTCTGCCGCA
>JAGOXN010000263.1 GCA_018059685.1 Steroidobacteraceae bacterium
GCTCCGGTCCTCGTCGGTCACCCGCACCTCGGCCTGACGGATGTGCCGGCGGGAACAGTGGTCGGCTTCACGTACAAGCCGGCCCTGCACGTCAACTATGGCGAGAAGGTGATGTCGGTGCGCGACGGCCTGCCGAAATTCAAGGACTTCCCCAAGGACTTCGGGGGCTCGGGCGAAATGCTGCCGGAGTAACACGGAAAAGAGGGGACATTCTCCTTTTCGTCTCCTCGAAAAGGAGAATGTCCCCTCTTTTCGAAAGCGCGACCCGGCACCCACCGTCAGCCCGCTTTCACCCTCGTGCGCCACGCATGCAGCAGCGGCTCCGTGTAGCCGCTCGGCTGCATGACGCCCTTGAACACGAGATCGCTCGCCGCCTTGAAGGCAGCCGACGTGTCGTAGTGCCCGGCCATCGGCCGATAGGCAGGGTCGCCGGCGTTCTGCCCGTCGACGACCTTCGCCATGCGCTCGAGCGTGCCCTCGACCTGCGCCCGCGTCACGACGCCGTGCAGCAGCCAGTTGGCCATGTGCTGGCTGCTGATGCGCAGCGTGGCGCGGTCCTCCATCAGCCCGACATCGTGGATGTCGGGCACCTTCGAACAGCCCACGCCCTGATCGACCCAGCGCACGACGTAGCCCAGGATGCCCTGCGCGTTGTTGTCGAGTTCTTCCTGCTTCTCCGCATCGCTCCAGCGCGGCGCATCGATCACAGGAACGGTGAGCAGGCGCGCAAGCAACTCATCACGCTCGACATCGAGGTCGACCTTCTCGAGTTCCTTCTGGACCGAAAACACGTCGACTTCGTGGTAATGCAACGCGTGCAGCGTCGCCGCCGTCGGCGACGGCACCCATGCGGTGTTCGCGCCCGCCTTTGGATGCGCGATCTTCTGTTTCACCATCGCCGCCATCAGGTCCGGCATGGCCCACATGCCCTTGCCGATCTGCGCGCGGCCGCGCAGTCCGCAGCGCAGGCCCACCAGCACGTTGTTGCGCTCGTAGGCCTGGATCCAGGCAGTCGACTTCATCTCGCCCTTGCGGATCATCGGGCCGGCACGCATGGACGTGTGGATCTCGTCGCCGGTGCGATCGAGGAACCCGGTGTTGATGAACGCAATCCGGCTCGGTGCGGCGGCGATGCATGCCTCGAGGTTGACGCTCGTGCGGCGCTCCTCGTCCATGATGCCGAGCTTGACGGTGCTGTCCGGCAGGCCGAGCAACTGCTCGACGCGACCAAAGAGTTCGCTCGCGAACGCCACCTCGGCCGGGCCGTGCATCTTGGGCTTGACGATGTAGATCGAGCCGCGGCGCGAATTGCGGATGCCGGGCGCCGCGAGGCCCTCGAGGTCGTGCACCGCGATCGCCGTGGTGATGACCGCGTCCAGGATCCCTTCCGGGATCTCCCGGCCGTCGCCCCACAGGATCGAGGGATTCGTCATCAGGTGCCCGACGTTGCGCACGAAGAGCAGCGAGCGGCCATGCAGCACCAGCGCTTCGCCATTCGGCGCCGTGTAATGCCGGTCGGAATTGAGGCCCCGCGTGAAGGTGCGGCCGCCCTTGGTGACTTCCTCGGTCAGCGTACCCTTCAGGATGCCGAGCCAGTTGCCGTAGGCGTGTATCTTGTCCTCGGCATCGACCACCGCCACCGAGTCCTCGAGATCGAGGATCGTCGACAGCGCGGCTTCGACGACGACGTCGCAGATCCCCGCCGGGTCGTCCCTGCCGACGGAGTTTCCGCGATCGATGCGGATGTCGAGGTGCAGCCCGTGGTTCACCAGCAGCACGGACGAGGGCGCGCCCGCGTCACCCTGGTAGCCGGCGAGCTGCGCGGGACGGGCGAGCCCCGTGGTCGAGCCGTCCTTCAGTGTCACACGCAGCTTCCCGGTCTCGACGCGATACGCCGAAGCGTCGGCGTGCGACCCCTGCGCCAGCGGCACGCAGCGATCGAGCACCCCACGCGCGTAGGCGATGACCTTTGCGCCGCGCACCGGGTTATAGCCCGTGCCCTTCCCGGCGCCGCCGTCCTCGGGCAGGACGTCCGTTCCGTAGAGCGCATCGTAGAGCGAGCCCCAGCGCGCATTGGCGGCGTTCAGCGCATAGCGCGCGTTGGTGATCGGCACCACGAGCTGCGGACCCGCCTGCTGCGCGAGTTCCGCGTCGACGTTTTCCGTGGTGGCCTTCGCCTTCGATGGAACCGGCACGAGGTAGCCGATCCGGGCGAGGAACTCGCGGTAGGCGCGCATGTCCGCGATCGGCCCCGGGTGCTCGCGGTGCCAGTCGTCGATCGCGGCCTGCAGTCGCTCACGCTCGGCGAGGAGCGCGGCGTTCTTCGGCGCGAGTTCGTGCACGAGGGCATCCAGCCCCTTCCAGAATGCCTCGGGGCTGATCCCGGTGCCCGGCAGCACGCGGTCGTTGACGAATCGGGCGAGGGCTGAATCGACCTGGAGGCCGTGATAACGGGTGCGCGAACTCATGCGTGGTCCATCTGCTCCTGCGCGAATCCAGTCGATTCCTCGTGGCATTATGCCACTGGATGCGCTCCGGACCGCCTCGGGCAGGTCGAGTCGTCCATGCCGAGGATTGTCCGGAGCCGGCGCATTGCCGACTGAGCATCGGGGGGATGACTGCCATGTTCGACACCGATCGCAAGTTCTGGGGCTGGGGCGTCGCCTCGTTCCGGTTCCCGCCGCCCGCGCTGCAGAGGGTGCGCGCGTTTCTCGAGGCACGATTCGGCGCGCCGCTCCCCGAGCCCTGCGCGCCCCCGACGCTCGAGTCGCTGCGCATGCCTGCACCCGTGCTCGCGGCGCCAGGCGGGTTCGCCGGCATCGCGTCGAGTGAGCGCTACCATCGCGCGGCCCACACCTACGGCAGGTCGTTCCGCGACATCGTGCGTGCGCTCGATGGCGATTTCAGCGGCGCGCCGGACTTCGTCGCCTACCCGCGCGACGAGACAGACGTGCTGCGAATCCTGCGCTGGGCCGACGACGCCCGCGTCGCCGTCATTCCCTTTGGCGGCGGCTCGAGCGTGGTCGGTGGCGTCGAAGTCGATCGCGAGGTGCGCGTCCAGTACTCCGGTGTCGTGTCGCTCGATCTGTGCCGGCTCGACAAGGTGCTCGCCGTGGACCGCGAGTCGCGCTGCGCGCGGGTGCAGGCTGGAACCTACGGCCCGTCGCTCGAGGCGCAGCTGAGGCCGCACGGCTACACATTGCGCCATTTCCCGCAGAGCTTCGAGTTCTCGACCGTGGGCGGCTGGATCGCCACGCGTGCCGGCGGCCACTATGCAACGAACTACACGCACATCGACGATTTCGTGCAGAGCACGCGCATGGTCACGCCGCAGGGAGTGCTCGAGACGCGGCGCCTTCCGGGCAATGGCGCCGGACCGCAGGAAGATCGCCTGGTGCTCGGCTCGGAGGGCGTGTTCGGCGTGATTACGGAGGCGTGGCTGCGGGTGCAGGACGCGCCGTGCTTCCGGGCCGGCTGCAGCGTCACATTCGAGACTTTTGCGGCGGGCGCCGCGGCCTGCCGTGCCCTGGCGCAGAGCGGACTGTTCCCGGCCAATGCGCGCCTCATCGAGCGCGACGAAGTGGCGTTCATGGGCGCGGGCGACGGTCGTCACCACCTCCTGGTGCTCGGCTTCGAGTCCGCGACGGTGCCGCAGGACGACAGGTTGCGTGCCGCACTCGACATCTGCTCGGCGCACGGCGGACAGGCAGGCAAGGCGTCGAGGGTCGGCGACGTGCCAGGCAGGCCATCGGACGATCCGACCGTCGTCGACGCTTCGGGCGCTCCGGCCACGTCGGCCGCGGACACCTGGAAGCAATCGTTCATGCAGGCACCCTACCTGCGCGACGAACTCGTGCGCATGGGGGTGATCTGCGAGACGTTCGAGACCTGCACGACCTGGGCGAATTTCCCGGCGCTGGACGACGCCGTTCGCGCCGCCGCACGGCAGGCCATCGATGCCCATTGCGCCGGCAAGGGCGTCGTGACCTGTCGCTTCACACACCTGTACCCCGACGGCCCGGCACCGTACTACACCGTGCTCGCGCCGTCCCGACGCGGTCGTCAGCTCGAGCAGTGGGACGCGATCAAGGCGGCGGTGTCACGCGCGCTGGTCGAGACCGGTGCGACCATCACGCACCACCACGCCGTCGGCAAGGATCACCGGCCGTGGTACCTGCAGCAGAACTCCCCGCTGTCGCTCGACATGCTGCGTGCCGCGAAGCGGGCGGTGGATCCCGGAGGCATCATGAATCCCGGGACGCTGCTGTAGGAAAGGGGACATTCCGCTTTTC
>JAGOXN010000264.1 GCA_018059685.1 Steroidobacteraceae bacterium
CCCTGGGCGCACCGAATAAGCTCGCGAGCGCGACCCGGCACCGTCGACCGGCGGCGTTCGCGTTCATCTTCGTCACGATCGTGCTCGACATGATGGCGCTCGGGATGATCATCCCGGTGCTGCCGAAACTGATCGAGGACTTCCTCGGCGGCGACACGGCCGGCGCCGCGAAGGTCTATGGCGTGTTCGGCACCGTCTGGGCGCTGATGCAGTTCTTCGCCATGCCGATCATGGGTGCGCTGTCCGATCGCTTCGGTCGCCGCACGGTGATCCTGTTGTCGAACTTCGGGCTCGGGCTCGACTACGTCCTGATGGCGCTCGCCCCGAACCTCGCCTGGCTCTTCGTCGGCCGCGTGATTTCGGGTATCACCGCGGCGAGCATCAGCACGGGGATGGCCTACATCGCCGACGTCACGCCGGTGGACAGGCGCGCCGCGTCCTTCGGAAAGGTCGGTGTCGCCTTCGGCCTCGGCTTCGTCCTCGGCCCCGCGCTGGGCGGACTCTTGGGCAGCGTCGATCCGCGACTGCCGTTCTGGGCCGCGGCGGGTTTCAGCCTCGCCAACGCGATGTACGGCCTGTTCGTGCTGCCGGAATCACTCGCGCCCGACAAGCGTCGCGCGTTCGACTGGCGCCGCGCCAACCCGATGGGCTCGCTCAAGCTCCTGCGCTCGCATCCCGAACTGTTCGGGCTCGCGACCGTGCTGTTCCTGAGCACGCTCGCGCACGCCGTGCTCCCGGCGACCTTCGTGCTGTACGCCGGCTATCGCTACGGCTGGGATGCCCGCATGGTCGGGCTCATGCTCGCGCTCATCGGTGCGGCCTCGGCGATCGTGCAGGGCGTGCTCGTGGGCCCGTCGGTCCGTCGCTTCGGCGAGCGGCGCGTCCTGCTCGCGGGCCTGTGCGCGGGCTCGGTCGGCTTCATCGTTTACGCCTTCGCCCCGACCGGCGCGATGTTCATGTCAGGCGTGGTGGTCGTGGCCCTGTGGGGACTTGCCTCACCGGCCGCGCAGGGACTGATGACGCGTCACATCGGCCCGTCGGAGCAGGGCGAGCTGCAGGGCGCGAACGGCAGCATCCTCGGCATCGCCACGATGATCGGGCCGACGCTGTTCGCCGGCACCTTCGCGTACTTCATCGGCGAAGGCACGCGCTGGCACATCCCGGGCGCGGCATTCCTGCTGGCCGCCGCGCTGCTGGCCACCGCGGCGTTCGTCGCGGCCCAGGTCACGTCCCGGAAGGTAGTCGATGTCGTTCGACCTGTCGGCGATACCTGAAATCCTGCGCCCGGCGCTCGAGCAGCGCCTGGCGCGCCTCGGGGAGTCCGCCTGCCTGCAGGGCGCATCGGCCGCCGTCGACAGCAGCGACGTTGCTTCGCGCGCAGCCGATGCGCCGCTCACCGACGCGCTCGCGAGCGGATCCCTCGCGGGGAGCCTGCCCATGGTCTGGGCATGCAGCGATTTCGTGGCCGATGCCTGCCTGCGCGATGCGTCCCTGTTGCCGTGGCTCGGCGCAGCCGGCGGGCTCGACGAGCCTGTCCGCGCGGACGCGCTCGAAAGCGAGCTCGCCGCGGACCTGGAAGCGTCCACCGACGACAGCGCGTTCATGGATGCCCTGCGTCGCTTTCGGCGCCGCTGGATGGTTCGAATCGCCTGGCGCGACCTCGCGGGCCTCGCGGACGTCGAGACCGTGCTGCGCGAGCTCTCGCTGCTCGCCGACACGTGCATCCATGCGGCGTGTGTCCGCGCGGCCGAGGGACTCGCGGCACGGCACGGCAGGGCCCGCGGCGCCGACGGACGCGAGCTCGAACTGCTCGTGCTCGGCATGGGCAAGCTCGGCGGCGGCGAGCTCAACTTCTCCTCCGACATCGACCTCGTGCTGCTCTTTCCGGAGCACGGCGAAACCGACGGGCCGCGACCGCTCGCGCACGAGGAGTACTTCATCCGCGTCGGGCGGCGCCTCGCGCAGTTCCTCGGCACGGCGACCCACGAAGGCTTCGTCTACCGCGTGGACCTGCGGCTGCGCCCGTTCGGCGACTCGGGCCCCCCGGTGGTGAGCTTCGATGCGTTCGAGGACTACCTGCAGCAGCACGGGCGCGACTGGGAGCGCTATGCCTACGTCAAGGCACGGCCGGTGCACGGTGCGCGCGGATTCGACGAGCTCTACCGCAACGTCCTGCGTCCCTTCGTCTATCGCCGCTACCTGGACTTCCGCGTGTTCGAGTCGCTGCGCGGGATGAAGGAGCTGATCTCGCGCGAGGTCGAGCGCCGCGACCTGCGCGACAACGTGAAGCTCGGGCCGGGCGGCATTCGCGAGATCGAGTTCATCGTGCAGGCCTACCAGCTGATCCGCGGCGGCGCCGACCCGCGCCTGCAGACGCGGAGCCTGCTCGAGGCGCTGCCGCTCCTCGAGGGCAAGAAGCTCCTGTCGGCCGCTGCCGTTGCGGAGCTCGGCGAGTCGTACCGCTTCCTGCGGCGTCTCGAGAACCGCCTGCAGGAGCGCAACGACGAGCAGACCCACGAGCTGCCCGACGACGAGACCGGCCGGGCGCGCCTCGCACTCGCGATGGGCGCGCAGGACTGGGCCGCACTCGACGCGGAGATCTCGCGACATCGCACCCGGGTCAGCGCGCATTTCGCGAGCATCATCCTGGGTCCGGTGTCGCCGGAGGCTGGCGACCCGGAGCTGCGCGCGCTCGGGGCGCTGCTCGAGTCGCGTCTCGACGCGAACCAGCGCCTCGGGTTGCTGCGGGCGGCGGGCCTGCGCGACGCAGCCGCGGTGCTCGCGCGGCTCGACGTGCTGCGCGAGAGCACCTATTACCGCCGCCTCGACGAGACCGGTCGGCGTCGCCTGCACGCGCTGCTGCCACGGCTGTTGCAGGCCATCGCCGGAGACGCGGGCGAGGCCATCGCGCTCGGGCGCGTGCTGCACGTCGCGGAGCGCATCGGCGGCCGTACCGTCTATCTCGCCCTGCTCAACGAGAACCCGATGGTGCGCAGGCGCCTCGTCGAGCTGTGCGCGCACTCGCAGTTCCTCACCGACCAGATCGCCTCGTTCCCGCTCCTGCTCGATGAGCTGCTCGACGACCGGCTCTTCGATGCGACGCCGACGCGGGCCGAGTTCGAGCGCGACCTGCGCGCGCGCATGGGCGGTGCGGGCGGCGACGACCCCGAGGGACAGGTCGATCTCCTGCGACAGTTCCAGCGTGCCGCGGTGTTCCGCGTGGCCGTGCCGGATCTCACCGGACGCCTGCCGCTCATGAAGGTGAGCGACCGGCTCACCGACATCGCGGAGCTCATCGTCGGCGAGGCACTGGCGCTCGCGTGGGGACAGATCACGGCGCGGCACGGCGCGCCGCGCTGCGGTCCGGGTGAGTCGGCGCTCGGGGCGGCGGGCATGATCGTCGTGGCCTACGGCAAGTTCGGCGGCTTCGAGCTCGGCTACGGGTCGGACCTCGACCTCGTGTTCCTGCACGACTCGTCGGGCGAGGTGCAGCGGACGGACGGGCCGACCGTCGTCGACAACGGCGTCTTTTTCCTGCGCCTCGTGCAGCGGCTGGTGCATGTGCTGACCGTGCACTCGGCGGCGGGACGGCTGTATGAGGTGGATACCCGGCTGCGGCCGAGCGGCAAGGGCGGGCTGCTCGTCCAGGGCATCGATGGCTTTGGCGACTACCAGCGCGGCGAGGCCTGGACCTGGGAGCACCAGGCGCTCCTGCGCGCGCGTGCCGTCGCCGGCCCGCCGGAGTTGCGCGCGCGATTCGAGCGGCTGCGTGTCGAGCTGCTGCGCACCGCCGTTCGCCGCGGAACGCTGCGCGAGGACGTGCGAGCGATGCGCGAGCGGATGCGGTCGGAGCTGTCGCGCACCGGTCCCGCCCAGTTCGACCTCAAGCAGGACGCGGGTGGCATCACCGACATCGAGTTCCTGGCGCAGTACTGGACGCTGCTCTGGTCGGAGCGCCATCCCGAGCTCGTGACCTTTCCCGACAACATCCGCCAGCTCGAAAGCCTCGCGTCGGCCGACCTCGTGCCGCAGGGGACGGTCGACGTGCTCACGGGCGCGTATCGCCTGTACCGGCAGCGCATGCATCACCTGTCGCTCGAAGCGGCAGGCAGCGTCGTTCCGGCGACGGAGTTCGCGGACACGCGCGAATCGGTGAGCTCGATCTGGCGTGCGACGATGGAGGAGTGAGCGGGAAATGGGGACATTCTCCTTTTCGCAGTTGATTGTGCGAAAAGGAGAATGTCCCCTTTCTGGAACTATAATCGCAGCGTCACGCCACCCCCGAGGC
>JAGOXN010000265.1 GCA_018059685.1 Steroidobacteraceae bacterium
CACCAGGCCGTCGTGCAATGCCTCGGCAGGGGGCAATCGGCCGCCCGCCGTGAACGGCCTCGCGTAGCGAAAACGGATGCGTCGGCCCTCGAGGTGATCCTCGATGAGACCCAGGTATTCGGCCGAAGTGTGCTGGACGACCGCGAGCGTCTTCATCGAGCGCGGGCGGCGGCACTGGCGGCCGCGAGCTCGATGGACCTGCGGAAGTCCTCGGGCGACACCGTGAGCGCACCGATCGTCCGTCCGCTGAAGAACGCGTCGATCGCGGGCCCGAGTTCCGCCAGCGCGACGCGCCGCAGTGCGGACTCCAGGTCGAGCACGACCCGCGGCGGCGCGACGAAGAAGTCACCGGTGACGAGGACCTGGCCGATGCGATCGCGGGCCGGGCCCTCGAGACGCAGGTAGCTCGTCACCGTACCGCCGGGGCAGACGTGCGTCCCGGCGGCGAAATCCGCGTCACTGGCCGGGTCGTCGATCTCGGCCACGAATGCGTCAGTGCCGATCTCCTCGCGATGGCGCTTCCAGGCGAGCGCTTCCTCCTCGGTGGTCAGCGCCTCGGGACTCCACTCGAACTGGAAGCGCGCGCTGAAGGCCTCGAGCAGCGCCTGCTGGATAGCCGGCAGGCCCGGCGTCGCCGGGCCGAGCAGCTCGCGGAGCGTCACGACCCTCTGCGCCGCGGAGTCGAGCTGCCGTTTCTCGAGCTTGGCGCGCGGCACCCGCAGCGCCGCCACCATTGCGGCCGGGTCCATGTCGACCAGCACCGTGCCCTGGTAGATGAGCGTGTCGCCGTCGAAGAAGCCGCCCGTGCCGCTGATCTTGCGGCCATCCACCTCGATGTCGTTGCGGGGACGGTAGCGTGCGGCCACGCCCAGGCGGGTGAGAGCCGTCGCGACCGTCTCGCAGATGTTGCTTGCGAGGTCGGCGAGGCCGCCGGCGCCGAGCGCGCGGCGATGGAACACCAGCCCCCAGCCGAGCTGCCCCTCGTCGAGATAGATGGCCCCGCCGCCGGTGATGCGTCGCACGATGCCGACGCCATGGGACCGGCAATAAGCCGTGTCGATCTCCTGGTTCAGCGCCTGGTGGCGGCCGATGAGGGCCGTGGGCGGAAAGCGGATGAACCTGAGCGTGTCCGGGATGCGCCCGGCCTGATGCAGCTCGATCATCGCCTGGTCAAGTGCAATGTTGAACCGGCCCTCGCGGACGCCCGTGTCGACGACGCGGAATGTGCCGGCCACGGCTTCAGCCCTGCACCACCGGGATCCGGAGCTGGCGCCGGACCTTCTGCAGGTCCTTCCTCGTCGGCTGGAACGGGAAGCTCGCGATGTTGCTCGGCGGCGAGTCCCCGTAGGGCCGGTCACAGGCGGAGACATCGTCCCGGAACCTGCCGGGGCAGCCCGAAGTGCGGAAAGCGATGCCCTGGCTCACCACGTCCTCGACCTCCGCATCGGGCAGGCCGTACCCGGTGACGCGCCCTGCGTCGTCGAAGCTCATCTGCTCGACCCGCACGCCCGCGTAGTCGATCAGGTAGCGCGCAAGCTGCACCCGGCGCCACTGGTCGCGCGGCGTGGCGGGCAGGTGGTCCATCAGCGATCCCTGCTCGGGGAAGAAGCAGAACAGGTGGCTGTGGCCGCCGAGGTCGACCAGGCGCTGCACCAGCGCGAGCACCTCATGCTCGGTCTCGCCCATGCCGACGATGATGTGCGCGCCGAACTTCTGCGGTCCGAAAACGTCGCGCGCGTCCATGAGGACCTGCCAGTACTTGTCCCACTTGTGCGGCGACTGCACGCCCTTGCCTCGGGTGCGGTCGAAGATGGCGGGCGTGGCGGCATCGAGCGCGACGGTGAAGATGTCGGCGCCGAGGTCGCGCAGGCGGGCAACGTCCTCACGCTCCATCGTGGTCGGGTTCGACAGGATCGAGACCGGGATCGTGGACGGGTCGATCTTCGCAGTCCAGGTCTTCAACACCGCCACCGTGTCCGCGTCGGATTGCGGATGCGTGATCATCGAGATGCACATGCGGTGGAACGGGCTCCTGTCGCCGTCGCGCGCGACGATGTCGACGACCTGCTGCATCGGCACTGCCGGCCAGTCCACCCGGATGAAGTTGCGGTCGGCATAGTCGCGTTCTGCCTCGCGGTGCCGCGCGAGACCGCAGTAGGCGCAGTTGGCGCGACAGCCTTCGGGATACGTGAGCAGCAGGTTCAGGCAGCGCGTGCAACCCACGCGATGCATCCGCCCCGGCATGATCCCGAGCGTGATGGCCGCCGCATTCGACATCTGCACGTACCCGGGCGAGCGCATCTCGGGCGTGAGGACGTTGTCGTTCGGCAGGTATACGCCCCGTGGCGGGACGGCGGCATCCTTCACGCGGCGTCCATTGCGCGACTCGGCCGGGGTGCGCTCGGGCAGGCGCGGCTCCATCGCCGCAAAGGCATTCCACGACGGGTCCGGCCCGGGCAGTCCACCCGGCGGCGTTACGCTCGGCTTGAGGCAGCTCATCGATGGGATCTCCTCGCTTGATTCGCGCGGTCAGGCGGCGCAGGTTCGGGCGGGAACCGCGGCGCGCTCACCGCCGAGCTTGATAGAACAGCAGGCGTGCTCCTGGTGGAACGGCCGGCCGATGGCGCGCGCAACGCCCACGACGCCGTCCGCCGGGAACGCGATGCCGTCGAGGCCCGCCATGACGGCATAGGCGTCGACGACGCGCTTGTGCAGGCCGGGAGGCCGCGCGCAGCCGAGCAGCACATGCCGGTCCGGCAGGCGCTGGCGCGCCTCGCCGAAGATGTGCCCGACCTCCGCGGCGTCCGGCACGGCGTACAGCCCCGGCTTCGCATAGAAGGGCATCACGACGACGAGCACCAGCGCCTCGACGGCGTGGCGGCTCACGATGTCGAGCGCGCGGGCCTCGCCCAGGACGCGGCCGTAGTGCAGGCCCACGACGATGTGCGGGCTCACGCGCATCGAGGTCGCGCAGAGCGCCGCGAGAGTCGCCTCGAAATCCTCGACCGGGCGATCGAGGTGGTAGACGTCGCGGATCGTCGCGTCGGCGCCGATCACGTCCATCATGGCGGTGTCCACGCCGGCTGCTTCCATCGCACGCGCGCCCGCCTCGTCCGTCAGCGCGGTGTGGATGGCGATGCTCATGTACGGGAAGTCGCGCTTCAGGCGCTCGACGACCGGGTAGTAGCGTTCGTACGGGATCTCGTTGCGGCGGTTCGAGCCGCCCGACAGCAGGAAGCCCTGCAGGTCCTGTGTCGCGACGAGATGCCGGACCTTCTGCTCGAGCATCGCCGGCGAAGTCGCGGGGATCATCGGCTTCAGGATTTCGGCCCGGCAGTGGTCGCAGTTGAGGCCGCAGGCCCCGGCCGTGATCGAGAACGACGGGAAGCTGTTCTTCGAGCAGCCCTTGAGCTCCGTGCTCGCGTAGTCCTTGAAGGTCGGCGTCGAGAAGCGGATCGGGCGTGGCGGTCGCGCGGCGGCAACGCGCTCGAAATCGGCGACGAGCGCTGCGTCGAGTGCGACGTCCTCGTACTCCTCGATTGCGCCGACCGACTCAAGCCATGGCATGGACATCCCTCCGTTCCCGCGCGAGATCGAGCACGGCCTCGCGAACCGCCCCGCTCCGCGGCGCATCGGCCAGGCTCGTCAACCACTCCGCCTGCACGTCGTCGTCGTCGACGAGGTCGCAGCTGAGCCCGGCCAGGACTGCCTGTGCGGCACGCGGCAGCACCACCGGGATGGCCCGTCCGCAGATGCGGCCCCACAGGCCGGTCCAGCAGCGTGCCAGCGTCCACGGATTGTAGCCGCCTCCGCCGAGCACGACCGCCGGCGCGGCGACGTCGAGCACCCGTTCGACGGCGTCCCAGAGGGCGCCGTTGCTCAGCGCCATGCGCGACAGCGGGTCGCCCGCCAGCGCGTCCGTTCCGCAGGTGACGACCACCGCCTGCGGGGCGAAGCCCTCCGCGAGCGGCAGCACCACTTCCGCCATCAGGAATCCGAGTTCCGCGTCGTTGAAGCCAGGGGGCACGGGCAGGTTGCGGGCGTGACCGTGCCCGCGATCGTCGGCCGCGCCGGTGCGCGGCCAGCGATCGGCCTCGTGAATGGAAACGACGAGCACGCGGGCGTCATCGAGATAGGCGTCCTGCACGCCGTCGCCGTGGTGCGCGTCGAGATCGACGTAGAGCACGCGGTCCACGCCGCGATCGAGAAGTGTTCGTATCGCGAACACCGGATCGTTGAAGTAGCAGAAGCCGCTCGCGCGATCCGGTCTCCCGTGGTGCGTGC
>JAGOXN010000266.1 GCA_018059685.1 Steroidobacteraceae bacterium
GGGTGGTTGCGTGCGCCCGGTACGTGGCCCGCCAGGGCGTCGATCGGCTCTGCCTCGCCCCGGTAGCGCTCGGGCGCGCGTGCATCGAGGATGCGCACTGAAGGATCGTCCATCGCGGCCGCGACCTCGGCTGCGTCGGCGGTGCAGCGCATGCGCGGGCGCGCGACGAAGTTGCCCGGCGGATGAGCAGGCACGCCTTCGTCGAGCGGCAGACCGAGCTGCTCCCAGCGCCGCAGACCGCCGTCGAGCACCGCCACTTCCTCGTGCCCGAGCCAGCGCAGCATCCACCACAGGCGCGCCGCGTACATGCCGTTGCCGTCGTCGTAGGCGATCACCTCAGAGTCGATGTTCACGCCCCACGCCCGCAGCCGCGCCGCGAAGTCTTCCACCGCCGGCAGCGGGTGGCGACCACGTTCCCGCGCGGCGGGCGCCGAGAGATCGCGGTTCAGGTCGGCGTAGATGGCCCCGGGCAGGTGCTCGTCCGCATAGCGCCGCCGGCCCGCGTCGGGCCGTGCAAGATCGAAGCGGCAGTCGAACAGCCTCAGTCGAGGCGTTCCCAGGCGGGGGAGGAGCTGCCCGGCGTCGATCAGCGTACGCGTCGTCATCGTCGTTTCCCTGGCCCGCGCGGTACCTTCCCCCGGCAGCCGTCAGTACAATCCCGTCGCCGCGCCCGACGGGCCCGCGGCAATCGGGAGGTTCCGGCATGGCACTCGAACTCTACTGGGGCAGCGGCAGCCCGTACTCCTGGCGCGTCCAGCTCGCGCTGGAGTACAAGCGACTGCCCTACGAGTCGCACCTGCTGCAGTTCTCGAAGCAGGAACACAAGTCGCCACAGGTGCTGCGCATGAACCCGCGCGGCCGCGTTCCCGTGCTCCGGGACGGCGACTTCATCGTCTTCGAGTCGCTCGCCTGCATGCTTTACGTCGACCGCAGGTATCCCGAGCCGCCGCTGTTCGGCCGTACGCCGGAGGAAGCGGGCACCATCATGCGCGTCATCTGCGAGTACCAGGCCTACGCGGAGCAGTACCTGATGAAGATCGTCTACGCGGTCTTCCTCGAGGACCTGGACGAGAGGCCGGAGGACGTCATGCGCGCCATGCAGCTCGTCGCGGGCGAGGCGCGCACCATCGAGGGGCGCCTGAGCAGATCCGACTGGCTGGTGGGCGAGCACGTCTCGGCTGCGGACATGGTGGTCTTCCCCGGCATCATGCTCCTCCTGCGCGCCATGGAGAAGCGCGAGGCAGGCGACCTGCGCTCGCGATTCCTGCCGATGGAGACGACCTATCCGGCGATCGCCGGCTGGATCCGTCGCATGCAGGCGCTGCCCGGCTACGAGCGGACGGTGCCACCTCACTGGCGCGAGGGCGCGCCACGCGGTTGACCGGGTCGTGCATCCGTCGAGCGCGTGACCCGTGCGCGAATGCAGGTAAACTGGTTGTCCGCCCCCGGGGCCCCGGTCGGCGAATCGTCCCCTTCAGTCGCAGGTTCGAGCCATGAGCAACTATCCGGTTCACGTCGCATTTCCGGGGCGACTGATCTGCGTCGGATTCGGCAGCATCGGGCAAGGCGTCCTGCCGCTGATCCTGCGCCACGTGGGCATCAAGCCCGACCAGATCACCATCGTCACCGCGGACGAGGCCGGCGAGAAGGTCGCGGCGGAGTACGGCGTGCGTTTCGTGAAGCACGCACTGACGCGCGAGAATCACAAGAACGTCCTGGATCCGCTGGTCGGCCGTGGCGACTTCCTGCTGAACCTGTCGGTCGACGTCTCGAGCATCGCGCTCATCCATCTCTGCTGGGAAAGGGGCGCGCTGTACCTCGATACCTGCATCGAGCCCTGGCCGGGCGGCTACACCGATCCGACAGTACCGCCGTCCAAGCGTTCGAATTACGCGTTGCGCGAGGCCGCGCTGGCGCTGCGGGAGACCAAGAACCGGGCGCCCACGGCGGTGATCACGCACGGCGCGAATCCGGGGCTCGTGTCGCACTTCGTGAAGCAGGCGCTCCTCAACATCGCGACTGATTCGGGAGTCGATCACGGCGACCCGAACACGCGCGAGGAGTGGGCGAAGCTCGCCCAGAAAGTCGGTGTGCGGGTGATTCACATCGCCGAGCGCGACACGCAGGTCGGCGCCCATGCCAAGGAACCCGGCGAGTTCGTGAACACCTGGTCGGTGGATGGATTCGTGGGCGAGGGCTGCCAGCCCGCGGAGCTCGGCTGGGGCTCGCACGAGAAGAACTGGCCCCGCGACGGCAAGAAGCACGATTTCGGGCGCGGCAGCGCGATCTACCTGATGCAGCCGGGTGCGGGCACGCGCGTGCGCACCTGGACGCCGCTCGCGGGAGCGTTCCACGGATACCTCGTCACGCACGGCGAGTCGATCTCGATCTCGGACTACCTGACCGTCAGGAAGGGCGAGCAGGTCGCGTATCGGCCGACGGTGCACTACGCCTACCACCCCTGCGACGACGCCGTGCTGTCGGTGCACGAGCTGGCGGGACGCAACTGGCACATCCAGGATCGCAAGCGGATCATGATGGACGAGATCGTCCGCGGCGTGGACGAACTCGGCGTGCTGCTCGCCGGACACAAGAAGAACGCCTACTGGTACGGCTCGCAGCTGTCGGTGCAGGAGGCGAGGCAGCTCGTGCCGCACAACAACGCCACGTCGCTGCAGGTGACGGTGTCCGTGCTGGCCGGGCTCGTGTGGGCCATCGAGAATCCGAACAGCGGCCTGATGGAGCCGGACGAACTCGACTACAGGCGCATCCTCGAGATATGCCGCCCGTACCTCGGGCTCGTCGTCGGCGAGTACAGCGAGTGGCATCCGCTGGTCGACCGTGGACGCCTCTTCCCCGAGGATCTCGACACGACCGATCCTTGGCAGTTCAAGAACGTGCGCGTGGTGTGACCGGGAAGGCGTGCGCGGGCGACTCACTCTGCGGCGTGGTGCGCTGAGGGGCTGCCGCTGCAGCGTCCGGTTCGCTACTCGCCCGGGTCGTAACGGACCTCGGTGAGCAGATAGGTCCGCCGGCCGCCGGGGACCTCGACACGGATCTCGTCGTCGAGCCGCCGCCCCATCAGCGCACGCGCCAGCGGCGCATCCATGCTGACGTAGCGGCGCGCCGGGTCGATCTCGTCCGGCCCGACGATGCGCAGCTCGGTCTCATGGCCTTCCTCGTCCTCGATCCGGACCCACGCACCGAAGAAGACGCGGCTGCGGTCGTCGGGCGGCCCGCTCACGACGATCATGCCCTCGAGGCGCTTGCGCAGGAAGCGTACCCTGCGGTCGATCTCGCGCAGCTGCTTCTTGCCATAGAGATATTCCGCGTTCTCGGAACGATCGCCCTGCGCGGCGGCCTCCGCCACGGCGCGCGTCACCTGCGGACGCTGCACGCGCCACAGGTAATCGAGTTCCTCCCGCAGGCGCCGGGCTCCCTCGGCCGTGGCGTACTTCGATCCGGGCGGTTCCGATCGGCGGTAACGCGTCATGCTTTTGCAACGCGTTGCGCGCCCCGCCGGAATGTGTGCGTGCCGTCACGGATGTGCCGCGGCGCGCGTCGGTAGCGTGCCGCTCCATGAGCATCAAGTACTACGCGCACTTCCTCGTCGACGAGCCCGACCCGCGCGGCCTGCAGGAGTATCGCGGCGTCGTGGAACTCGATGGACTGCCGCGCAGCGGCCGGGAACTCAAGGAGGCGGCGATCATCATCGCCCGCAACATGGGCCGCCCGTCGCGCGAGGTGAAGGTGCTGCAGTGGTCGCGGCTGCACTGAGGCGTTGATACGCATCCCCTGGCGGACTTTCCCCTTCCCTTCGACCAAAGTCCGCCACTCGACCCCGGGCCACGAGCCCGGGGTTTTTTTGTCCGTGGTCACGGCGTGCCGATCCTGAGGGCTGCGATGGCAATGCGCACCTCGACCAGGAACGCGACCAGTGCGCCGACCAGCGCCGTCATGGCGAGTACGAACAGGATCGCGACGGACGCGGCGAGGTTGAGCGGCACGAACGTGCTCGCGAACAGCAGCGCGACGACCAGCGAGACGAGCAGGGCCGCGATGGTGCCGAGCGTCACCGACACGTTGATGTAGTGCGCACGACGCGCCGCGACGCGGAGCATGTCGCGCACCGCGTCGGGGTCTGTCGCCCTGGCGAGGTGCAAGCCTTCCTCGACCTTGCGCGCACGGTCCACGATGCGCGCGAGCCGGTTCGTGAGCACGCCGAGGAACACGCCGATGCCGGACAGCAGGAAGACCGGCGCGACCGCGAGCTGGATCGCGTG
>JAGOXN010000267.1 GCA_018059685.1 Steroidobacteraceae bacterium
GTCCCAGTTCATGCAGCTCGCGGGTCACGGACCCGCCGGATACGGTCTGCGCCTGCACCTGCCAACCCGCGACCCGCGCAGTCGTGACTACCGGGTTCGCGCGAACCTGCGTGAGGTGACGTTCGCGCTGCCGGCACTGCGCGAGCCGGTGCAGCGCGTGAGTGGTGAGTTCGTGCTGCACAACCTCGAGGCGAGCGCGAACTCGCTCGAGGGCAGCTTCCTCGACGGTCCGTTCGTCCTCGACGTCGAGCCGGGCCCGACCGGCGGGCCGGTGTCGGCTGCCGTCGTCCTGAGCGGCCATGGGCGCATCAGTGGTGCCCGTCTCCCGGCCTACATCGGCCTGCCCAATGCGGTGCGCATGAGCGGTACGGCTGACTGGAACCTGGAGGGGCGACTCGAGCGGCGTGCTGCTGCGGGCAACTGGTGGACCGGCATCGACGTCTCGAGCGACCTGCGCGGCCTCGAAATCGCTGCGCCGAGACCGTTCGCCAAGGCGGCTTCCGACCCGCGACCGACGCGCGTGTCGATGGCGTTCGAGCGCGACGGGCGCAGCGACGTGCAGCTGTCCTCGGGAGCAGCCCGGGCCCGCATGGAGTTTGCGCGGGGCGAGTCTGGACGCCTGGATCTCGAACGTGGCATTGCACGCTTCGACAGCGAGCCCGCGATCCTGCCCGCGCGGCGCGGCATGGCGATTGCGGGCGAGTGGCCGGAGTTCGATCTCGGCGAGTGGTTCGCGCTGGGCGCGGGCAGCGGCCGGGGTCGTCGGCTGTCCGACTGGCTCGGGCCAGTGGATGTGCACCTCGACCAGGCGCGTGTCCTGGGCTTCGAGTTGCACGACGTCACTGCCCACCTGCAGCCGCAGCCGGCAGCCCTGCAGGTATCGCTGGGCGGGCCGATGGCCGAGGGCGAGGTCACCATTCCGCTGGAGAGCGACCGCGGCGTGCCGATCCGGATCGACATGCGACGGCTGCAGTTGCAGTCGGCGCGACGGCCGGGCGGCGGCACGACGCGGGACACGGACCCACGCACCCTGTCGGCGCTCAGCGTGCAGGCGGATGATCTCATCTGGCAGGGACGCAGGTTCGGCCGCGTGCGGGCCGAGATCGCCGCGGATCCCCTGGGATTGCGCCTCGCGAGCCTCGAGACCAGTTCGCCCGATTTCACCCTGTCCGGTTCCGGCGGCTGGCTGGTCGAGGGCGCGACCGCGCACACGCGCCTGGACTTGCATTTTGCGAGCCAGGACCTCGCCGCGGCGTCGCGTGCGCTCGGCTACCGGGACAATGTCGAGGCGGAGGCGGCGCGTATCGATGCCCGCCTGAACTGGCTCGGCGGTCCGTCCGAAGATGCATTATCCCGAATGGACGGCACGCTGCGGCTCGAACTCGACAACGGCCAGCTCAGGAACGTGAAGCCCGGTGCCGGGCGCATCCTCGGACTCATGAGCGTAGGCGACCTGCCGCGCCGGCTCTCGCTGGACTTCAGCGACGTCACCGACGAAGGCCTCGCATTCAACACGGTGCGCGGCGACTTCGCGATCCGCAGCGGGAGTGCGTACACCGGGAACCTGCTTCTCAAGGGAGCAGCCGTCGACATCGGCGTTGCCGGGCGGACGGGACTGGCCGCGCAGGACTATGATCAGGTCATCGTCGTGAGCGGCAACCCGAGCGGTCCGCTGGCCGTTGCCGGCGGGCTGGCGGCCGGTCCGGTGGGCGTGGCGGGCGGGCTGCTGCTCTCGCAACTTTTCAAGGACCAGCTGCAGGGACTGACGCGGGTGTATTACCGTGTCACCGGGCCGTGGTCCGCCCCTGTCGTGGAGCGGGTGTCCTCGCCGCAAGGCGACAGCGTGGCGGGCGTGCCGCCCGGATCGCCGGAGGTCAGCAATTGAATCGCGTTGCAGCCATCCAGATGGTTTCATCGGCCGACGTGGACCGGAATCTCGCCGAGGCCGGGCGGCTGCTCGGCGTCGCGCGCGAAGGCGGGGCTCGCCTCGCCGCGCTGCCCGAGAACTTCGCGTACATGGGTCGCGTGGAAGCGGATAAGCTCGCAGTCGCGGAAGCCGAGGGCGACGGGCCCATCCAGGCATTCGTTGCCAGGTCCGCCCGCGAGCTCGGCCTGTGGATCGTTGCCGGCACGATTCCGCTCCGGACGGCCGACCCGCTGCGCGTCGCGGCGGCCTGCCTGGTGTTCGACGCCATGGGCCGGCAGGTCGTGCGGTACGACAAGATCCACCTGTTCGACGTCTCGATCCCTGGTCGGGACGAACGCTACTTCGAATCCTCGTCCGTCCATGCCGGGACGACACCGGTCTGCGTGGACACGCCGCTCGGTCGCCTCGGTCTCGCGGTCTGCTACGACCTCCGGTTCCCCGAACTCTTTCGCAGCCTGCTGTCGATGGGAGCCGAGTGGTTCTGCCTCCCGTCGGCTTTCACGGCGCCGACGGGGCGGGCGCACTGGGAGGTCCTGCTGCGGGCCCGTGCAATCGAGAACCTGTGCCACGTCGTCGCCCCGGCCCAGTCCGGCTACCACGACAATGGCCGCGAAACGCATGGGGATTCGATGATCGTCGATTGCTGGGGTCGAGTGGTCGCCCGCCTGCCGCGCGGCACCGGTGCGGTCCTCGGTGAGATCGACCTCGTCCGTCAACGCGAGGTCAGGCAGAATTTCCCATCCGTCGAGCATCGACGCCTGCCCGCGTGAAGCCCATGACCACCACCGACATCCCTCCGGCGCTGTTCGCCCCGCAGGCCCTGCCCGCAGCCCGTGACGTCGGGGGCGACCCGCTCGGGTTCGCCCGTGCCGCGCTGCTGCGACCAGCCGGCCTCGACGAGGAGCGGGTGGCACGCATCGTGGGCGACGTCATGGGGCATGCGGTCGACTACGCGGACGTGTACTTCCAGATGGTTCGCGAGGAGTCGTGGGCCCTCGAGGACGGCATCGTCAAGGACGGTGCGCACAGCATCGACCAGGGCGTCGGCGTGCGTGCCCTGGCAGGCGAGAAGACCGGCTTCGCCTATTCCGACGAGGTCGTGCTGCCCGCGCTCCTCGAAGCCGCGCACGCCGCACGCGCCATCGCACGATCGGGGACCGCCGGGACGTTGCAGGCCTGGCGTGCGCGTGGAGGCCATCGGCTCTACCTGCCGATCGACCCCGTCGAGACCCTCCGTGACGAGGACAAGGTCCGCCTGCTCGAGCAGATCGACCGCGAGACACGCGCGCTCGATCCGCGCATCACACAGGTCATGGCGAGTCTGAGCGCATCGCACGAGACCGTGCTCGTGCTGGCGAGCGACGGCACGCTCGCCGCCGACGTGCGTCCACTGGTACGGCTCAACGTGTCGGTGATCATCGAGCAGGATGGCCGCCGCGAGCAGGGTTACGCGGGTGGCGGCGGCCGCTTCGCCTACACGGAATTCGTGGCTGAGCAGCGCTGGAGGCAGCTCGTTCGCGAAGCGGTGCGCACGGCGCAGGTCAATCTCGAGGCCGTCCCCGCACCGGCCGGGACGATGACCGTCGTGCTCGGCTCGGGCTGGCCCGGAGTGCTGCTGCACGAGGCCGTGGGGCATGGCCTCGAGGGCGATTTCAATCGCAAGGGCACCTCGGCCTTCAGCGGTCGCATCGGCGAGCAGGTCGCGGCGCGGGGAGTGACGGTCGTGGACGACGGCACGCTGCCGTCGCGACGCGGTTCCCTGAACGTCGACGATGAAGGCACTCCGACGCAATGCACGACCCTCATCGAGGACGGCGTCCTGAAGGGCTACCTGCAGGACAAGTTGAATGCGCGGCTGACGGGAGTGGCGCCGACGGGCAACGGCCGCCGGGAATCGTTTGCGCACGTCACGCTGCCGCGCATGACCAATACCTACATGCTGCCCGGGACGCGCACGCCCGAGGAGATCATCGGATCGGTCGGCCGCGGGCTGTACTGCCGCAGCTTCGGCGGCGGGCAGGTCGACATCACATCGGGGAAGTTCGTGTTCTCGGCGAGCGAGGCCTACCTCATCGAGAACGGGCGCATCACGGTCCCGGTCAAGGGCGCCACGCTCATCGGCAACGGGCCCGACGTGATGACCCGGATCTCGATGGTCGGTGACGACCTCAGGCTCGATGACGGCGTCGGGACCTGTGGTAAGGAAGGGCAGGACGTGCCAGTCGGGGTCGGGCAACCCACCCTGCGCGTCGACGGGCTCACCGTCGGGGGGACGGCCTGACGCACGCGCGCGTCGCGGGGATACCCATGTGGATTCCACGCCCGTTGTATGAAGCGATTCCCTACGCCTGGGC
>JAGOXN010000268.1 GCA_018059685.1 Steroidobacteraceae bacterium
GCCAATCGCCTGGTAGCCCGCCTTGGTCAGGGCGGCTTTCACGATCTCGCTAGGCTGCTCGGACACGACCTGCACCCGTCGGGTATGAACGTCAGCCTGAACCCGGGCATCCGGGTCGACGGACTGGATGGCGCGCGTCACACCTCGGACGCAGCCGCCGCACGTCATGTTCTGGATGTGAAATGCGTGCATGGGGCACCTCCTGCTGATTTGTTTACGGTTAGGATGGGCCTTGCCATCGTTGGAAGGTCAAGGGTTTTCGCGGGCCATGCAGGGGTTGACCTTCCCACCGTAGGAACCCGCAGACTTGTTTACTGACCATTGCACCGGCGAGATGAACACCATGGATTCCGTTGCCCCAAGCGCCTCCCTGCGAACGAACGCTGTGCGGAAGACCGAACTCGCCATCGAGGGCATGACCTGCGCGTCCTGTGTCGGACGTGTGGAGCGCGCCTTGCGCGCCGTCCCTGGCGTGATGGCGGCGCGCGTCAATCTGGCGACGGAGCGCGCAGTCGTGGAAGGCGGCGCGGACTCCCCACTGCTGATCCAGGCCATCGACGACGCAGGGTATGCGGCACGGCCGATCGACCGGGCGGCCTTGCGCGAGGCCGATGACGCAGCCCGCAAGGAGGCCGAGCAGGCGGCACTGAAACGCGCGGTGGTCGTGTCCATTGCGCTGACCTTGCCGGTCGTCGCGCTGGAGATGGGCTCGCACCTCGTTCCCGGCCTGCATCACCTGATCGTGCGCACCATCGGCATGCAGTGGAACTGGATCATCCAGTTCGCGCTGACGACGCTGGTGATCCTCGGGCCAGGCCGGCGCTTCTATCAGCAGGGTTTCCCCGCGCTGTTGCGCCTGGCGCCGGACATGAACTCGCTGGTGGCGGTCGGCACCTTGGCCGCTTACGCCTACTCGCTGGTCGCGACCTTCACGCCCGCGCTGTTGCCCGCGCAGGCGGTCAACGTCTACTACGAGGCGGCGGCCGTCATCGTCACCCTGATTCTCATCGGCCGGTCCCTGGAAGCGCGGGCCAGAGGGCGCGCCTCCCAGGCGATCCAGCGGCTGGTCGGGTTGCAGGCGCGGACCGCGCGCGTGCGCCGTGACGGGCAGACGGCCGAGATCGCTCTCGGCGAGGTGGCGCCGGGGGATACCGTCGAAGTGCGGCCCGGCGAACGTGTACCGGTCGACGGCGAGGTGATCGAGGGCGACAGCTACGTCGATGAGTCCATGATCACGGGCGAGCCGGTGCCGGTGGCGAAGACCGCCGGCAGCGCGGTGGTCGGCGGCACGGTCAACCAGAACGGCGCGCTGGCGTTCCGCGCGACCGCAGTGGGCGAGTCCACGGTGCTCTCCCGGATCATCCGCATGGTCGAGGAAGCACAGGGCTCCAAGCTACCCATCCAGGCTCTGGTCGACCAGGTGACGTCGTGGTTCGTCCCGGCCGTGATCGGCGTGGCGCTGCTGACATTCCTGCTCTGGCTCGCCTTCGGCCCCTCACCGGCGCTGACGTTCGCGCTGGTCAACGCCGTCGCCGTGCTGATCATCGCCTGTCCCTGCGCGATGGGGCTGGCCACGCCCACCTCGATCATGGTCGGCACCGGGCGCGGCGCGGAAATGGGCGTGTTGTTCCGCAAGGGCGAGGCCTTGCAGTTGCTCAAGGATGCCAAGGTCGTCGCGCTGGACAAGACCGGTACGCTGACCGAAGGCCGGCCGGTGCTCACCGATCTGGAACTCGCCGAGGGCTTCGACCGGGCGCAGGTGCTGGCGCGGATCGCGGCCGTCGAGGCGAGGTCGGAACACCCGGTCGGCCGCGCCATCGTGGAGGCCGCCCAAGCCGAAGGCCTGGTCTTGCCGGAGGTCGCCGGCTTCAGGTCCGAGACCGGGTACGGCGTCGAGGCCAAGGTGGACGGATTGGGTGTCCAGATCGGTGCCGACCGCTACATGCACCGGCTGGGGCTGGATGTGACCGCCTTCGCCGGCAACGCGCAACGGGTGGGCGACGAGGGCAAATCGCCGCTCTACGCAGCGATCGGCGGCAAGCTCGCGGCCGTCATCGCCGTGGCCGATCCGATCAAGGACACAACCCCCGAGGCCATCGCCGCGCTCCACGTGTTGGGTCTCAAGGTGGCCATGATCACCGGCGACAACCGGCGCACGGCCGAGGCCATCGCCCGCCATCTGGGCATCGACGAGGTGGTCGCCGAGGTGCTGCCGGAGGGCAAGGTGGAGTCGGTGCGCAGGCTCAGGGCCTTGCATGGCCATCTGGTGTTCGTGGGCGATGGCATCAACGACGCGCCGGCCTTGGCGGAGGCCGAGGTGGGCATCGCCATCGGCACGGGCACCGATATCGCGATCGAGGCGGCCGACGTGGTGCTGATGTCGGGCAGCCTCAAGGGCGTGCCCAACGCCATCGCGCTGTCGAAGAGGACGATCCGCAACATCCGGCAGAACCTGTTCTGGGCGTTCGCCTACAACGCGGCCCTGATCCCGGTTGCCGCGGGTGTGCTGTATCCGGCGTACGGCGTCTTGCTCTCGCCGGTCTTCGCGGCAGGCGCCATGGCGTTGTCGAGCGTCTTCGTCCTCGGCAACGCACTCAGGTTACGGCGATTCCAACCGCCGACGACGGCCGCGTCGGCTGGCCAACTGCCGGCTTCGAGGGGTGCCGCCGCTTCGGCGAGTTTCGGGGCGGCGGGCTTGGGACCGAAAGGAGAATGAGGTGAACATCGGTGACGCGGCGAAGGCCTCGGGTGTATCGGCCAAGATGATCCGCTACTACGAGCAGATCGGGTTGATTCCACCGGCTGGCCGCACGCACGCAGGCTACCGGGATTACACCGAAAAGGACGTCCACGTGCTGCGCTTCGTCCGGCGCGCGAGGGATCTGGGATTCTCCGTCGCCGAGATCGATGGCCTGTTGCAGCTCTGGCGCAACCGCCGCCGGCGCAGCGCCGACGTCAAGCGTATCGCCCTGGACCACATCGAGGATCTGCAACGGCGGATCGCCGACATGCAAGAGATGGCAGCGACACTCCAGCAGCTGGCGACATGCTGCTCGGGGGACGACCGTCCCGATTGCCCGATCCTGGCCGATCTCGAACAGGCGTCTGCGGCGGCGGCGAAAGAACCCAAGCGCCGACGCGGCGCGGTCGACGACCGTGGTGTCGGCAAGCGCAAGGCCCAGCGGGGGTAAGGCGCAACCGCCCAAGCATCGAGGCCTCTGGCAGGGCGAATGACCATGAAATGACGGGAATGTAATGGATGGGTCATCCCGCCGAAAGTGACCCCCTCCTAGGCTGGTCACCATGACGCGAGCACCACGCCCTTGCGTTCAACCCCGACCGTTGCCTGGATCCTGTGCGGCCCATCTGGCAAGCATTCCGGCCACCGTCACGTGGCTTGTCATGCGCACGCTGACCCGCGTTCCTCACCACGCTGGCGCTTTCTCCGGCGCGCGTGGCCGGCACCCAGATCGTGGCGATGGGCCGGGCGGGCTCGATGTCAGCCGATACCGATCATAGGAGGTCATGCATGCGATCCAGACTTTCAGGCACGAACGCCGCCGAGCAGCTGCTGCTGTCTCGAAGGCAGTTCGTTCAAGGATTGGCAGCGGGTGGCGCAGTGCTGGGCCTGGGACTTTGGCCGAAGCAGAGCTGGGCGCTCCGCTCCCCTGGCCAGCTCGAAGTCCTGTCGGGCACGCAGTTCGACCTGACCATAGGCGAGACCCTGGTCAACTACACGGGCAAGACGCGGCCCGCCATCACCGTCAACGGCTCGGTGCCTGCACCGATCCTGCGCTGGCGCGAAGGCACGCGGGTGCAGCTCAGGGCCCGGAATGACCTTCCCCCCGGCTCGATCCACGGCGACGCGACGTCGATCCACTGGCACGGCATCCTGCTGCCCGCCAACATGGATGGGGTTCCCGGCTTCAGCTTCGACGGCATCAACCGCGGCGAGAGCTACCTGTACGAGTTCGATGTCCGCCAGAGCGGAACCTACTGGTACCACAGTCATTCGGGGTTCCAGGAACAGGGCGGCATGTACGGGCCGCTGATCATCGACCCCATCGATCCGCCTCCGTTCTCCTACGATCGAGACTACGTGGTCTTCCTGTCCGATTGGACCGACATGGACCCGGCGCGCCTGTTCGCCCGGCTGAAGAAGCTGTCGGAGTACGACAATTACTACCAGCGTACGGTGGGCGACTTCTTCCGCGACGTGCGCCGGGACGGCTTGAGCGCGACGCTAAGCGATCGCGAGGCATGGGGACGCAT
>JAGOXN010000270.1 GCA_018059685.1 Steroidobacteraceae bacterium
CTCGTCACGCGACGCGGGATCCGCGCATCGCGCATCGCGCATGGCGTGCCGGTGGGCGGAGAGCTCGAGTACGTGGACGGCGGGACGCTCGCGCATGCGCTGGCGGGCAGGCAGGCGATGACGTAGCTTTGCGGCGCGCCGGCGCTCGTGTCCACTAAATGTCGCGCGGGAAGGCCGGTGCCGGGCGTGAGGTCCGTGTCCGTCCGGACTCGCGAACAAGACATGCTCGCCCGGACGGACACGGACCTCACGCCTGATGGCAGGCGCCTGAGCGACACTGGGACGGGCGTAGTCTCGCGATACTACGACCGCGAAACGGCGCCCGTCCCAATGTCGCACGGCGCATGCAGCGCCCACCGTCCACCGGAATGCAAGATCGCGCGTCGTCTTTTTGCACGCGCGCACTGACGCTCACGCGGAGTTGCGATCGGCGAGGCGTTTCCAGGGCCGTCGCGCAACAGGACGTTGCGCGCGGAGCCTCCAGGGATGGATTCACGGCGTCCCTGGAAACGCCTCGCCGATCGCAACTCCGCAGGTCGCGGGCTTCAACCGCGTGCAGTGTGCACGTGCATCATCAGCGCTGCGCCGGCGCCCGTTCGCCGGCGAGGAACAGCCAGGTCTCGACGACCGTGTCCGGGTTCAGGGACATGCTCTCGATGCCTTCGTCGAGCAGCCAGCGCGCAAGGTCGGGATGGTCCGAGGGGCCCTGGCCGCAGATGCCGATGTACTTGCCGGCCTTGCGGCAGGCCTGGATCGCCATGTGCAGCATGGCCTTGACGGCGTCGTCGCGCTCGTCGAAGAGCCGCGCGATCACGGCCGAATCGCGGTCGAGTCCGAGCGTGAGCTGGGTCATGTCGTTCGAGCCGATCGACATGCCGTCGAAGTGTTCGAGGTACCGGTCCGCGAGGACCGCATTGGTCGGCAGCTCGCACATCATGATGACCCTGAGCCCGTCCTCGCCGCGCCGCAGGCCGTTGGCGGCGAGGAGCTCGACGACCTGCTCGGCCTCGCGCAGGGTACGCACGAATGGCACCATCACCCAGACGTTGCCGAGCCCCATCTCGCCGCGCACCCGCTTCAGCGCGCGGCATTCGAGCTCGAAGCAGGGCCGGAAGCTCTCGTCGACGTAGCGCGCCGCGCCGCGGAAACCGAGCATCGGGTTCTCCTCGGACGGCTCGTAGCGGCGGCCACCGATCAGGTTGGCGTACTCGTTCGACTTGAAATCCGAGAGCCGTACGATCACCGGTTCCGGGGCGAACGCGGCCGCGATCGTGCCGATGCCTTCACAGAGCTTCTCGACGTAGAACCCGACCGGGTCTGAGTAGCCGGCCATCTGGCGGCGAATCGTGTCCTTCAGGTCGTCGTCGAGCGTCGCGAACTCGAGCAGCGCCTTCGGGTGCACGCCGATCATGCGGTTGATGATGAACTCGAGCCGGGCGAGCCCGACGCCCCGGTTCGGTATGGCAGCGAAGTCGAAGGCGCGGTCGGGGTTGCCGACGTTCATCATGATCTTGACCGGGAGCTCGGGCAGCGCGTCGAGCTCGATCTGCGTCTGGTCGAACTCGAGCGCGCCGTCGTACACGTAGCCCACGTCGCCCTCGGCGCAGGAGACCGTGACGGGCTGGCCCTCGCGGATGACGCGCGTCGCATCGCCACAGCCCACCACGGCGGGGATGCCGAGCTCGCGTGCGATGATCGCGGCGTGGCAGGTGCGGCCGCCGCGGTTCGTCACGATCGCCGAGGCGCGCTTCATGACCGGCTCCCAGTCGGGATCGGTCATGTCCGCCACGAGCACGTCCCCGCTCTCGACGCGGGCCATTTCCTTGACGCTGCGGATGACGCGCGCCGGGCCTGCGCCGATGCGGTGGCCGATGCTGCGGCCGCGCGCGAGCACCGGTCCCTTGCCCCGGAGCGTATAGCGCTGCAGCGTGCGCCCGGCACGACTCTGCACCGTCTCCGGCCGCGCCTGGAGGATGTAGATGCGGCCGGTCGCGCCGTCCTTGCCCCATTCGATGTCCATCGGGCAGCCGTAGTGCTCCTCGATGACGAGCGCCTGACGCGCGAGTTCGAGCACGTCGGCGTCGTCGAGGCAGAAGCGCATGCGGTCGGCCTCCGGCACCTCTACGGTCGTCACGCGCCTGCCTTTCTGGTCGGGCGCCGCGTAGGCCATCTTGATCGCCTTGCCGCCGAGCGTTCGCCGCAGGATCGGCCGGTGCCCGGCGCGCAGCGCCGGCTTGTAGACGTAGAATTCGTCGGGATTCACCGCACCCTGCACCACGGTCTCGCCGAGGCCCCAGGATGCCGTGATGAACACCACGTCGCGGAACCCGGAGTCGGTGTCGAGCGTGAACATCACGCCGCTCGCGCCGAGGTCGCTGCGCACCATGTGCTGTATGCCGGCGGACAGCGCCACCTGCGCGTGATCGAAGCCCTGGTGCACGCGGTAGGCGATCGCGCGGTCGTTGAACAGCGACGCGAAGACCTCGTGCACGGCTCGCACGACGGCGTCGCGGCCGGTGACGTTGAGGAGCGTCTCCTGCTGGCCGGCGAATGAGGCTTCGGGCAGGTCTTCCGCCGTGGCGGAGGAGCGCACGGCGACGGCGACCGCGGCGCCGCCCTCGCACATGCGTCCGTACCCTTCGGCGATCTCGTGTTCGAGCCGCGGTGGGAACGGCGTGGCGAGGATCCACTCGCGGATTCGTGCGCCAGTCTCGGCGAGTCGTGCCACGTCGTCGACGTCGAGCGACGCGAGTTCCCGGGCGATGCGCCCGGCGAGACCGTCGTGGGCGAGGAAATCTCGGTACGCGTCCGCGGTGGTCGCGAATCCGCCGGGCACGGTGACGTCGAGCGCGGCGAGGTTGGCGATCATCTCGCCGAGGGAGGAATTCTTCCCGCCGACCGCGGCGACGTCGTGGCGGCCGAGTTCGGCGAATGGAATCGTGTACCGGGTCAAGACCTGCCCCTTGCTACTGCATGCATGCGGGTGGAAGACTGCGCGGACGGCTGGTGCCCGGGGGAGCTGCGCGCGAATGAATCACAGGACCGTATTCTTCGTATCGGACCAGACCGGCGTCACCGCCGAGACGATGGGGCACAGCCTACTCACGCAGTTCGACGGCTTCGGATTCCGGCAGGTGACTCTGCCATTTATCGCCTCGATTGACAAGGCGGAGGAAGCCGTCAGGAAGATCGACGCGACGGGTGTCGCGGACGGCGTGAGGCCCATCGTATTCAGCACGCTCGTCAAGGACGAGTTGCGTTCGGTGGTCAAGCGCAGCAACGGACTGTTCCTCGACTTCTTCGACGCATTCCTCGGTCCGCTCGAGGCCGAGCTCCAGGTCAAGTCTTCCGAGCGGGCGGGCCGCGCGCACGGCATCGCCGACCAGGTCGTCTACAGCGCGCGCATCGACGCGACCAACTTCGCGCTTGCCGCCGACGACGGCGGCGTGACCGCGGACTACCAGCGTGCCGACGTGATCCTGGTGGGCGTGTCGCGCTCGGGCAAGACGCCGACCTGCATCTACATGGCGATGCAGTACGGCGTCTTCGCGGCGAACTACCCGTTCACGGAGGAGGATTTCGAGGGTAGCCAGCTGCCCGCGATGCTGCGTCCGCACGCGGCGAAGCTCTTCGGGCTGACGATCGCGCCGCCGCGGCTGCAGCAGATCCGCAACGAGCGCCGTCCGGGCAGCCGCTATGCCTCGCTCGCGCAGTGCGAGTTCGAGGTGCGCAGCGCCGAGGCGCTCTTCCAGCGCTACGCGATTCCACAACTCGACACCACCGAGTGCTCGATCGAGGAGATCGCGAGCAGGGTCATCGACCGCCAGGGCATCGAGCGCAGGCTGCGTCCCTGAGGCGGTGAGCGATGTGCCGCGCGTCACGGTCGCGCGAAAGCCCTGTGCTATATTCAAAAAATGACCGTCGACAGCCTGTGCCTGACCACGTGGCGTGCGCGGCCGGTGAGTTTCGTCAGCCTCATGACGCTGTACGAGAGCAACTACATCCGGCTGCGCGGGCTCGCGGGCGACGTCAGGAGCATGCGCGGGCGGTCGACCTCGGGTTCCCCGAGTGACCTCGACCTTCACCTCGACGTCATCGAGCACAGCCCGTACACGTCCATCCTGCGCCTCACCTACGTCTTTGGTGATGCGGCCGGGCCGGTCGCGGACCCGGATCTCGAGATCCGTGTCTACCACGACGCGCGGCTCGCGGAGGCGAGTCGCTGCGCGCGCTGGATCCGCCACCCCGCCCTCGAGGG